>JANOTJ010000498.1:0-9592 GCA_031416295.1 Chloroflexota bacterium | reverse complement strand
CGGCGAGATCCTCACCTCAGGAACGACGTGGGGCCTCGTTGACGGCTCTGGGCTGGTGTTCGAGAGCCGCGGCAGGCACGAGCTCAAGGGGATCGATGGCGCCCGCGAGGTCTTCGCCCTCGTCGAAGCCGGCGAGCCAGCGTGACTCCGCCGCACGGCCCGCCATCGAGTCACCTTGGTCTGTCTCGCCTCGAGCGCCTGATCATGGGGCTTCATCGCGAACTCCACGCCGCGAGATCCGTCAGGGCGAGCCTGGCCGCGGCCGTCATAGGAGCGGCTGGAGCGGCACTTCCATCCCGGGGATCGCTCTCCTCACGCGCGACACCGGCTACTTCACCAGCCTCCGGTTCGGGCGCTTCGATGGCGCCGTCGTGCCGAATCACTGCGCCGACGGCACAACGACCATCGCTGGCGATCCAGCCTCGCTTGTCGCCTGGCTCGAGGGCATCCCGCCTCTGACCATCGAGAGAACGGATGTCACGGTCGGCGGTCTGTCCGGCGTCCGCCTGGCGATCGCGGCGACGACGAAACGCCCGTGCACGGCCGATCCAGCGAAGGGCGCCCCCGAGGTGCTGTGGGTCGACCCGAGCTCGGTCGGAACGGTGGCGCTCGACACCGGCGACTCCCTGGTCGCCTACCTCCTTGACGACGGAGCGGCGGCGATCACGATCGTGATGGAGACGAGGGAGCAGGAGCTCAGCTCGTTCGTCCAAGTTGCGGAGCCCGTGCTAGCCAACCTGGAGTTCCGAGTCGGGCCGTAGCCACCGATTTCGTCGAACCCCGACCGGCGACCTCAGGCACCAGAACCAGGGCGGCCCCGCAGGTCGGCAGGCGGCTCGAGAAGGGCTGAGCGTGGCTGCCTGTCACCGCTTGAAGCAGTCGTGCTGTCCTCGCCCGACGGGCGGCCGTGACGCCGGCGAGCGTCGAGCGGCCGATCGACTCGACGATCGGGGCGATCGTCGAGACTCCGCTCGGGCTCATCGGGCTCATCGCCGTGGATCCAACCACGCCGAACGTCGGCGACCAGCGACTTGCCCGGGCAGCAGAGGAACGGATACCTGCGCCGGGAGAGAGCGAAGGTTGAACGCAGACACGTCCCCCATTACGAAAAGCTGAAGTCACATGCGGGCCGACCGAAACTGCTAGTCGGCGACGTAGCGGAACCCGATGCCCTCGCGCTTGATCCGGCCGATCGGCCGGACCGGCTCGTGGGAGAGCGCGATCCGCCACCGCTCGTCGGCGGCCCGTGAGAACAGCTCCCGCTTGGCCTCCACGCTCCGCAACGGGAAGTCGTCGAAGCTAGGCAGCCACGTGGGCTCGGCACTCCACGGGCGCATGCAGAGATCGCCGAAGAAGCCAACGGTCCCCGAGCGCCCTCGGACGACGATCGCCTGGTGCCCGGCCGTGTGCCCGCCGGTCGGGATGACCGTGACACCGGGCATCAGTTCGCGCTCCCCGTCCACCGAGTCGGTCTCGGCGAAGCGGTGAACAAGCCTCAGCTCCGCCTGGTCGTAGCCGGCGACGATCCTTGGGTTGTCGTCGAATGCGATCTCCCACTCCGCCCGCTGCGCGACGATCCTCGCCCGGGCGAACGAGCGCCGGCCGTCCACGTCGAGCAGGCCGCCAGCATGGTCGAAATGCAAGTGGCTGAGCGCGACGAAGTCGACAGACAGAGGATCGAACCGCGCGACCCGCATCGCGTCGAGGATTGGCCTCCCTTCCACGCCACGCACTCGGTTCGCCTTCTCGTCGAGGCGCTCCCCGATTCCGGTTTCGACGAGGACGCGACCGGCCGGTGTCTCGACGAGCAGGCAATTGAGCGCTTGCCGGAGGCGGTTCTGGTCATCGATCTCGTCCTGGACGAGCGGCTTCCAGCGGGTCCACGGGACGTGTCCGAGCAGAACGCCGGCGTCGGATCTAAAGCTCCCGGCGACGACGAGTGCGACGCGCGTGCCGCCGCCGAGATCCGCGAACCAACCGTTCGCGTCGCGTATGGTCATACGTTGATGGTACGGCTCGCGGGCCTCGATCGGCGACCGCGGCCTTCACTCATCGCCCTTTGGAACAAGATCTCGGCGCGGGGCTTGCGCCTCGATGAACGAGACGACTCGAGCGGTCGGTGTACCAGGCGTGAAGATCTCTGCAACACCGAGGCGCCGCAGTTCGACCGCGTCAGGCGCCGGGATCGTCCCGCCGACCAGGACCAGGACGTCGTCGAGGCCGGTCTCCCGGAGCTGCTGGAGGATCTCCGTCGTGTATTCCATGTGAGCCCCGGCCAGGCTCGAGATCCCGAGGACCTGGGCGTCCTCTTCGAGGACGGTCCGGACGATCGACTCGGGCGTCTGGAAGATGCCGGTGTAGACGACCTCCATCCCGGCATCGCGCAGACTTCGGGCGATCACCTTGGCTCCACGGTCATGGCCGTCGAGTCCGAGCTTGGCGACCACGACTTTGATCGGTATCGCGCGTTGACGGATCTGCATCGAGTGTCTCCTGGTTCAGAACGTCGTCGGCGGACGGTATTCGCCCCACGCGTCGCGGAGCACGTTGCAAATCTCCCCGACAGTGCATCGTGCCCGCACCGCCTCTTCGATGGCGGGCATCAGGTTCGCCTCGGAAACGTCGGCCAGCCGGCGAACCTCGCGGAGCGCGTCGGCCGCTCGACGGGATTCACGCGAGGCCCGCGTCCTGGCGAGCCGCGCCAGCTGCCGCTCAAGTACACCCCGATCGAGCGCGAACGTCGCGATGTCCGGGCCCTCGGGCGTCTCGTCGACGTACGCGTTGACGCCAACCACCGTCCGCTCGCCGGCCTCGATCGCACGCTGTTGCTCCCAGGACGAGTTCGCGATCAGCTGCCCGGCGTAGCCCGACTTGATCGCCTCGACCAGACCGCCGAGGCCGTCGATCCGCTCGATCAGCGCGCGGGCCTCGTCCTCGATGTCGGTGGTCAGGCGCTCGATGTAGTACGAGCCCGCGAGAGGGTCGACAACGTCGCCGACGCCGGTTTCGTGGAGCAGGATCTGTTGGGTCCTGACGGCGACCTTGATCGCCTGCTCGGACGGGATCGCGTACGCCTCGTCGAGCGAGTTTGTGTGGAGCGACTGGGCGCCACCGAGGACCGCGGCAAGGGCCTGGACCGCGACCCGCGCCACGTTGTTGAGTGGCTGCTGGGCGGTGAGCGTGACCCCCGCCGTCTGGGCATGCACCCGGAGCAGCCACGACTCGGGCCGGCGGCAGCCGAGCCGTTCGCGGGTCAGTCTCGCCCACAGCCGGCGGGCCGCCCGAAGCTTCGCGATCTCTTCGAAGAAGTCGTTGTGCACGTCGAAGAAGAACGACAGCCGGGGCGCCACGCTGTCCGGCTCGATTCCCCGCTCGCGAGCGCGCTCGAGGTAGGTGAGTGCGGCCGAGAGGGTCAGGCCGACCTCCTCGGGCGCGGTCGCTCCGGCCTCGCGGATGTGGTAGCCGCTCACGCTCACCGGGTTGAAGCGGGGCATGACCTTTGCGCAGTACGCCATCGAGTCGACGACGAGGCGGACGGAGGGGTCGGGCGGATAGATGTACTCGTTCTGGGCCGTGTACTCCTTGAGGATGTCGTTCTGGATCGTGCCGGTGAGCCGGTCGCCGGCGATTCCCCGCTCGTCGCCGACGACGTGGTACATCGCCAACAGCACGGCCGCCGAGGCGTTGATCGTCAGCGAGGTCGAGATCTCGTCGAGCGGGATCCCTGCGAACAGCGCGTGCGCGTCCTCGACCGAGTCAATGGCGACTCCGATCTTGCCGACCTCGCGCGAGAAGACCGGGTGGTCCGAGTCATGACCGAGGAGCGTGGGCAGGTCGAAGTCGGTCGACAGCCCGGTCTCGCCGTGGCCGAGCAGGTAGCGGTAGCGGGCGTTCGTATCCTCGGCCTGCCCGAAGCCCGCGACCTGACGAATCGTCCACGGCCGACCGCGATACATACTCGCCCGGACCCCTCGGGTGAACGGGTAACGCCCGGGCAACCCGATATCGGCCAGGAGATCTATCGAGGCGACGTCACTCGGCGTGTAGAGGTCCTTGATCTGCAGGCCGGAGAGCGTCGTGAACTCGGTCCGACGGGGAGGGATGCGCGCGTAGTCGGCGGCGAGCTGGTCAGCCCGCCACGCCGTCTCCGCCTCGGCCAGTGCGTCGGGAGCCGAGTCTTCGCGCGTCTCGTCTACGTTCGCCATCGTCGTGCAGCCTCCTCCAGGAGTGCCCCGACCGCGTCCGGCAGCGGTCGATCGACCGCCAGGTCGGAGACACATTCGCCGAGCCATGCCGAGGCGGTGAGCTGGACCTGGTGACGCTCCTGCGCTCGACGGCGGCCCAGGAGATCCCCGTTGGCCTGGAGCGACGACCAGGCGCGGTCCAGTTCCTCCCGCAACTCGTCGACGCCCTGGCCGTCGGTCGCGATGGTCGTCAGGACCCGGACCCGTCGATCCAGCATGGCCCGCATCTGGCGGGCCGACTCCGTGACGCCGGGTCGGTCGGCCATGTTGACGACCACGATGTCGGCGATCTCGAGGACCCCGGCCTTGATCGCCTGGACCGCGTCACCGAGCCCGGGCACTGTGACGAGGAGGACCGTGTCGACTAGCGCGGCGACCGCCACGTCCGCCTGGCCGGCCCCTGCAGTCTCGACCAGCACGATGTCGAATCGGCCCGTCGACTCGATCGCGCGGAGCATCGACCCAGTGGCCACGGCGATCGCCCCCGGTGCGCGGCGCGTGGCTAGGCTGCGCACGAACACATCGTCGTCGAGCGCTCCGTCCATCCGGACACGGTCCCCGAGCACGGATCCGCCGGTCAGAGGGCTCGATGGGTCGATCGCGAGCACCGCGATGCGCCGGCCGGTTCGCCGATACGCGCCGATCAACCGCCCGATGAGCGTGCTCTTGCCCGAGCCGGCCGGTCCGGTCACGCCGATTCGGTGGACGAGGCGGTCGCTCGACCCGGGGCCGAACTCGAGGGCCTGGGTCGGCGTGGATTCGATGACCGAGAGGGCGCGGGAGAGCGCCAGGCTGTCTCCGTCCCGGCGATACCGCTCGAGGAGGTCGGCGACGCTAACGGGCACGGACGATCTCCAGGGCCCCGCTCAGGATCTCGTCGCGCAGCGCCGCCTTCGAGGACTTGCCGATCCCGGTCATCGGGAACCGCTCGACGAGGGCCGCCCCCGTCGGGCGCTTGTACGAGGCAAGCCGCTCGCGACAGTAGGCCAGCAGCTCGTCCGGGGTGAGTGACGCGTCGCGCTTGGCGACGGCGATGACGATCGGCGTCTCGCCCCACAGCCGATCCGGGATGCCAACGACGACGGCACCGGCGACGGCCGGATGGGTGACGGCCACCGCCTCGATCTCGGCCGGTGCGATGTTCAGTCCGCCGCTGATGATCAGGTCCTTGATCCGTCCGGTCAACACCAGGCGTCCGCCTTCGTCGAGCCTGCCGAGATCCCCCGTCCGCATCGCCCCCGAGGGCAGCCTCCAGGTGGCCGGGTCGATTCCTTCCGGCAGGTACCCCCGCATCCGGGCGGGACTCGAGCAGACGACTTCGCCTGGTTCCCCGACCGGGACCAGTCCGCCCGCCGGACCGACGACGGACACGGCGGACCCCGGGAACGGCAGACCGACCGAATCCGGCGCGGCCCGGAGCGTCTCCGGCGTCGCAACGGTGATCGTAAGCATCTCGGTCATCCCATAGAACTCGTAGGTTCGCACCGCCGGCAGGGCCTCCCACCAGCTGGCGAGGAGCGCGGGCGGCATCGGCTCCGAGGCGAACATCAGCCAGCGCAGCCGAGCCAGCCGAGCGTGATCGATGCCGTGGAGCAGGCGGGCCATGATCGTCGGGACCGCGTCGAACGTGGTCGCCCGGCTGCACGCTTCGTCCACGGCATCGAGGTCGAAGCGGGGCAGGACCTCAACGGTTCCTCCGGCCAGCAGCGTCGGCAGGATCTGCTCGGGGAGCGCGGCGAAGAACGGCAGGAAGGCGAGCATCACGTCGTCGGCCGAGAACGGCAGGGCACCCTGCAGCTCGGAGATGGCGAAGCACATCGTGGCGTGGGTCTGGACGGCGCCCTTGGGCGAGCCGGTCGTCCCGCTCGTGAGCAGGATCGTGGCGTCGGCCTGCGCCTCGACCGGCGGGAGCGGCCGGTCGGTCCCGCTGAACAAGTCGTCGATCGGCGCGGTCGGCAGCCGCCCGGCAACGGTGCCGGCGGTCGCAGCGTCGATCCGACCGACGAGGCACAGGCGCGCCCCGACGAGCTCAAGCTGGTCGGCAAGCTCGGTGGCCAATAGGAACTGGTTGAGCGGCACGGCCACGCACCCGGCGCGCAGGATCCCGAAGTAGGCGGCCACGTAGCCGGGATCGTTCAGGCCAAGGATGCCAATGCGGTCTCCGGGTCGCAGCCCGAGCCGGCCCAGCAGCGATGCGCCCACCCGGCCGCTGCGGTCCCAAAGGTCGGCGTATGTCCAAGTTGTCGGGCCGGCCCGGATCGCCGTGTGGTCGGGGCTCGAGGCGACGCTCCGCAGCAGCCCGTCAACGAGACTCCCGTGAGTCACCCGTCGCCCCGCCGTCCTGAGACGATCGTCGCCTCGGCGCGCGCCGCGAGGATCGGCGGCTCGAGCCTGGACCCTCGCCCGTCCGGTTCGGCCGCGAGAACCCTGTAGAGGAGGGCCTCGATGCGCCGGCTCGTCCGGCCGGAGGACACGATCCGCGCTCGTCCCTCGACGAAGTCGCCTGGTCGGAGCGGGGCGAGGAATTCCACGGAGTGATACGCGACGCACAGGCCCTCGTTCCCGTACGTGTGGATCGCCAACTCCGTCTCCAGATCGCCGAAGATGGCCATTGCGGTCGCGCCGGCAACTAGGTCGCCCCCGTATCGGGCGTCAGCGGGTCCCAGGCGGAGCCGGATGAGGGCCTCCGGCTGCTCGCCCTCGCTCAGGTCCGTCCACGCCTCCTCGCCCATCGAGCGTCCTCCGTCTTCCTGAGCCCGTCGGTCGCGCGGCCAGCGGTTGGCCTGGGGCATGAGTGACCGATCGATCGGTAGATTAGGGAGTGATAACGCTCCTGTCAAGCAGGCTTGACCACGGGAAGGCGGGCGGATAGCCTATCGAACGATCAGGTCGAACGATCGAGAAGAAGCCGGTGGAATCAGGAACCAGAACTACGCCGACGCGGCGGGCGGGGCGCCCCCGGCTCACGGACGTACGGATCCGCGACGCATGCGTTCGCCTCTTTGCGCAAAAGGGATTCCAGGGCACAGGGATCCGCGAGATCGCAGCGGAGGCGGGGGTCACGACCGCCGCCCTGTATCACTATGTCGGCACGAAGGAGGAGCTCCTCCTCGAGATCATGAGCGGCGTATTGGATCCACTCACTGCCGCGGCTCGACGGATCGTCACGGACGTGGACCGCTCCGAGGCACGGCTCAGCGCCCTCGTCGAACACCACGTCTGGTTCCACGCGGTCCACCAGCTTGCGTCCATAGTGACCGACACGGAGATCCGGTCGCTCTCCAGCGATGCGCGCGCTGAGATGATCGCCCGACGCGACGTATACGAGGCGATCTGGAGAAGAGTTGTCGTCGAGGGTGTAACGGAGGACACGTTCCGCGTGGAGGACCCTAGGATCGCCACGACTGCCCTCCTCCAGATGTGTACGGGCATCGCCCATTGGTACGCGCCGACGGGACCGCTCACACTGACCCGACTGTGCCGCATGCACGCGGACCTGGCGCTTTCGATGGTCCGGGCGGCGCGTAACGGCGTCCCGCTCCGGGTCGACGCGCTTGAGCTTCCTAGCCCTGCGCGGGAGCCTTCGGTCCAGGGGTGACGCCACCGTCATACCGGCGAGCCAGCGAAGTTGGGCGCAAGCACGCCGATCCGGTGCGGGCGCGATCTCCGGATATCCCGAGGCGGGTCAGTGGCTATAACCTAGATCAGCTCCAGACTCGGTACAACCAGCCAGCCAGCGGCGCGTCCGGCGTAGATCAGCTGCTCGGTGGTGAGACCCGACCGCGCCCGCATGTCAGCGAGGTGACGTTTGACCGTGCTCGGCCGAATGCCCACGAGGTCGGCCGCGTCCGGGACTGATCGCCGGATCCATGATCACCGGCACGTCGGATGTCGGCACCATCGTCATTCCTCCTGGGTGCCACCGGTTCGCTGGGCCGACGAGAATCGCCGACCCATCACAGGCTAGGACCGAATCCCACGGCCGCTGTGACCGGCATCACCGTCGGACGATCTGGCCTCCGACAACCCGGTCCCGCGTCGTGCGGGGCGCGAGTGGCAGCTTGAAATCATGATTCACGTTTGTGCGCCAGCGCACCGACGAGCCTTCCGCACGAGCGCACGGTTGGGCCACAGGCAGGAACCCGGGATCTCCGGTGACCGCCGAACAGCCCAAGGAGGCAGTCACATGACCACCAGTTCACAGGTGCTGGTCAACTCAGACGATGGACCCGGCACCATCACATCCTTCACCCTACGCACGACAGGTCTCGGGCTTGCCGCGATCGCGACCGGCGCGGCGATGATCGCCTTCGCCGGCGCGTGGAATGCGGCGCAGATCGTCAGCGACGGAGGGGCCGGCGCAGATGTCACGACCCTCGCAATCTGGACCTTCGGTCTGACGACCGCAGCGTTCGGGACCGCCAAGCTCGGGATCGCCTCGATCCTGCTTGCCATCCGCCGCCGGGTCCTGGCCCGGGTGGACAGCGTCAAGTTCGCGCTCTCGCAATTGATGCCCCAGGGTGTCGGCGGTGGACCCCGCGTGCTCGGCGAGTTCGACAGCGCGTTCGGCCCGGCGGTCGCAACGGAACGGGCTCCGGCCCCACTTCCGATCCACCGGTTGGCCAGCCTGATGTGGCTGCCGATGCTGGCGATGGCCGCCATGGCCCTGTTCGGGGGTCTCGTCCTCGCGATCGTCGCAGCCGGCAATGTGGCTTCCGATCCCGAGCTCGCACGCTCGCAGCGTGCGTGGGTCCAGGGCCTCCAGTTCCTTGGTGAAGGCTTCGCGCTCGCCGGGATCTCGTTCCTGCTCGCGAGGATCCTCGCGGCGCTGCGATCGGGCGGCGGCGAAGTCCAGCAGTCGCTGGGTCTGACTGTCCAGACGCTCCGGATGCCGCCCACCGCCAAGGCCTTCGTGGTCCTGATGATGGCCGGCCTCATGGTCGAGATCGTCCAGTTCATCGCCTACGCCGTCGTCGCCGGCATGAGCGACGCGACCCAGATCGCCGTTGCCTCAACCTGGCTCGGCCCACTTCGCGAGTACGGCCTCGGCCTGCTCCTCTCCGGCATCGTCCTGGCTCTCGCCACGATCGCCCGCGCGCTCGACTTCCAGACCGCGCGCATCGTCCAGATCATCACCCGCGGCCAGTAGCCGCATCAGTCAGCAAAGGACAAATCCGATGACTTCCACCGCTCGTTCCGACTTCGTGGTCGATACCAGCGACCGCGCCCCCGACTTCAATATCCCGCAGCGGATCGGCCGCTTCCTCTGGGCACCCATGCTCGTGATGGCCCTGATGGCCTTCCCCCTCGGGCTCGTCCTCTCGGTCGCTCGTGCCGGCCTCATCCAG
>JANOTJ010000497.1:0-6057 GCA_031416295.1 Chloroflexota bacterium | reverse complement strand
CCGCAGACCTCCAGGTAGGTGCTGAGGCCGAGACCAAGGAGCTTGCCGCGGGCTTTCGCCTCGGCCTTCTTCGCGCCGAGTTCGCCGTACCCGACGATGCCCAGGGCCTTGTCCATGGCCGGCTCGTAGTTGCCGGAGTCGATGTAGATCTTGGCGCCGCCGGAGGCCGTGCCCAGGCCGGACGGGTTCTCGTACGGGAACTGGTCGGGCTGGATGAAGTTGCGCCGGCGGATCTCCGCGCGGTCCATGCCGATCTCGGCCGCGAAGAGGTCCATCGCGCGCTCGATGACGTAGGTCGCCTCGGGGCGACCGGCGCCGCGATACGCGTCCACGAACGTGGTGTTCGTATAGACCCCGGTCACCTCCGCGTAGACGTTCGGGATCTTGTAGCAGCCACTGAGCACGCGGGCGTACAGCGTGGTCGGGATGCCCGGACCGATGGTGCTGAGGCGCCCGCCGAGGTTGGCCAGGGTCTTGACCCGCAGCCCGGTGATCTCGCCGTCACGCTTGCCCGCGATCTCGATGTACGTGATGTGGTCGCGGCCGTGGATCGTGCTCTGGTAGTTCTCGCGACGACCCTCGACCCACTTGACCGGGCGGCCGCCCAGGTGCTTGCTGGCGAACAGGGTCAGGGCCATGTCCGCATAGCAGAAGATCTTGCTGCCGAAGGCCCCGCCGACGTCCGGGCTGATGCACCGGAGCTTGTGTTCCGGGATGCCCATGGTGAAGATGCCCACGAGCAGCCGCTGGATGTGCGGGGTCTGGCTGGACATCCAGATCGTGTATTCGTCCGTGCCCGGGTTGTACCAGCCGATGTCGCCACGCGTCTCCATCGGATTCGGGATGAGCCGCTGGTTGACGATGCGCTGGCGGACGACGACCTCGGCGCCATCGACCGCGGCGTCCGTGCCGGCCTTGTCGCCGACGGTCCACTCGAAGACCACGTTGTTCGGCGCGTTCTCGTGGAGCTGCGGCGCGCCGTCGGCCATCGCCTTCTCGGCATCGACCACGGCGGGCAGCGGCTCCCAGTCGACCTGGATCGCCTCGAGCGCGTCGTAGGCCTGGGCCTCGGTCTCGGCAACGACCGCGGCCACGCCTTCACCCGTCCACTTGACACTGTCCGTGGCGAGGACCCGCGGCGTGTTGACATTGTTCTGGATCCCGGCACTGCCACCGGCGGGCCAGGCCAGCGGCAGCGGGTTGTACGGGATGTCCGCGCCGACGAAGACGGCGACCACGCCGGGCATCGCTCGGGCGGCGCCCGTGTCGATCGATCGGATGTTGGCGTGAGCGTACGGGCTGCGCAGGATGGCCATGTGGGTCATCGACTGGAGCTTGATGTCGTCGAGGTAGCGGCCCTTGCCGGTGATGAAGCGCGGGTCCTCGGTGCGCTTGATCGGCTTGCCGAGGGGTGAGCTGGACGGGGCGTCGAGCACGTCGGTCATGGTTTCCGTCTCCCTGCCTACGCGCTGACCGGGGTACCGGCCCCGTCACGCATCGCCACGGCCGCGGCGCGCACCGCGGCGACGATGTTCTGGTAGCCCGTGCAACGGCAGATATTGCCGTGCAGCGCGTGGCGGATCTCGTCGTCCGTCGGGTCCGGGTTGCGAGCCAGCAAGTCGGCCGCAGTCATGATCATGCCCGGGGTGCAGAACCCGCACTGGAGGCCGTGCTTCTCCCAGAACGCGGTCTGGAGCGGGTGCAGCGCTCCCCCATCGCCGGGCGCGGCCATGCCCTCGATCGTGGTCACGTTGGCACCATCGGCCTGGATGGCGAGCATCGTGCAGCTCTTGACCGCCTTGCCATCAACGTGGACGGTGCACGCGCCGCATTGGCTGGTGTCGCAGCCGACGTGCGTGCCGGTCAGGTCCATGTCCTCGCGCAGGGCCTGGACGAGCAATCGTCTGGGCTCGACATCGAGCTCCCGACTGGCTCCGTTGACGGTCATGGAGATGTGTTCGATCACCGGCCGACCTCCTTTGACGACTGCGTGTCGCGCGGGCCGGATCTCCGGGTCGCGCGGATGACGGGATCGCTGCGTCCGACTGGAGCACTCGGGGCCTCGGGTCGGGAACACGGCGGCGAGACGGTCGCCGGGTCACCCACGGGAGGTCTGACATGGTGGCACCGACGGGTGACGGAATCAAGTCGGCCAGGTTGCGGGACCGCAGCGTGCGCCGGTCCCGCGTGCGTATCCCGTCCCGCGTGCGTGGGGCCCACCCGGTGGGACACGGAGCCGCGGATCGAAGCGGCGGGCCGACGGGCCGCGGGTCGGGTCAGCGGGTCGGGTCAGCGAGTCGCTGCGGCGACGTCGTCGAGGGCGGCACCCAGGCCGTCGACGAGGGTGTCGACCTCGCCCTCGGTGATGGTGAAAGCCGGCGAGATCTGGAGGGCATGGCCGCGGACGACGCGCGTGGCGACCCCATGGCGCAGGGCCGCGGCGACGACCCGGGCCGGCAGACCTGGATCCGTGGCCAGTCGGTCGGCGGCGATGGCGACGGCCGCCGTCAGGCCCACGGTCCGCACCTCCCCCACATTCGGTGCCGAGGCCAGGCGTCGCACGGCCGTCTCGAAACCCGCCTCCATCGCGGCGACTCGGGCCACCAGCCCCTCGCCCTCGATGATGTCGAGGTTGGCCATGGCCGCGGCGCAGGCGGCCGCATGCCCGGAGTACGTGTAGCCGTGGACGAACATCGGGCCCGGCGCGGAGCCCTCCCAGAAGGGGCCGGCCACCCGTGTCCCGACGAGGACCCCGCCGAGCGGCTGATACCCGGAAGTGACGACCTTGGCGAAGGTGATCATGTCGGGCTCGATGCCGTAGCGCTGCGACCCCCACATGACGCCCGTGCGGCCGAAGCCCGTGATGACCTCATCGGCGATGAGCAGGATGTCGTGTTCACGGCACAGCCGCTGGACCTCGGGCCAGTACGACGGCTCGGGCGGGTAGACCCCGCCGGCGCCGATGACCGGCTCGCCGATGAACGCCGCGATCTCATGTCCGCGCTGCTCGAACAGGGCGCCCAGCGTCTCCGTATCCGACCACCCGACGTGGACGACCTCATCGATGATGTCTCCGGCGTAGCCCGCCTTGTTGCCCGGGATCCCGGACAGGGAGGTGCCCCAGGCGTGCATCCCGTGATACCCGTGCTCGCGCGACACGATGACCCGCTTGGCCGGCTTGCCGCTCACGTCCCAGTAGCGGCGAGCGAGCTTGGCCGCGGTGTCCACGGCATCGGAGCCACCCGAGCCGAAGAACACGCGCGCGTCCGGGATCGGTGACATCGCCGCGAGCCGAGACGCAAGGGCGAGCGTCGGCTCGGTCGTGTACGCGCCGAAGGACGAGTACGCCGGCAGCCGCACGAGCTGCTCGGCCACGGCGTCGGCGATGGACCGCCGCCCGTATCCGACGGCGCAGTACCAGAGCGCCGCCGTCGCATCGATGAACCGGCGGCCGTCGACCGATTCGAGCCAGACGCCCTCGCCCGATCGGAAGACGATCTGCGCGTCCTTGATCGTGTGCATGTCGGCGAAGCCGTGCCAGAAAGGAGTGGACAAGGTGGCCTCCGAGAGGACGGATGGACGGGAGCGCTCAGTCTACGACCGTCGCGCGCGCCCGTACCGGCCAAGCGCCGCGGACCGGATGTCGATCGCTCGCGGATCGACCGCTCCGCGGATCTGGCCCGGCGTTGAGTCCGCCAGACGCGCCGCCGCGCCCAACCGCGCGACCTTGCGGGCGGCGACGTCCCAGGGCAGGTGGGCGAGGGAGCCAGCGGTCGCCAGGCCCACCCGGGTGCCCCCTCGACCGGCCGTGGAGGCCGCGTAGCCGGCGGCCCACAGGAGCAGTTCCGGGCCGTCGCCACTGTCAGCGCTGGTATCCAGAGCCCCGACGATGATCCCCCGGTCGCCCGGCGCGGCCGCCACCAGCCGCCAGTTGTCCGGACCCTCGATGAGGTCGACCGCCAGGCTCGCGTACGTGCCGGCCAGCAGCGCCTCGATGCCGAGCGCCTCGGCTGACCCACCGATCAGCGCGAGCGACAGGTGGACGCCATCGAGTCCGGACGTCAGGGTCCGATGCGTGTCGGCGAACCGCCCCTGCGCGACCGGATCGCCGGGGTCCACGGCAAGTCCCGGGACCGCCTCGTGGACCTCGATCCAGGTGCAGCCCGCCTCGGCCAGGCCCAGAAGGGTCCGGCGTACCGGCTCAAGACCCGCGCCGCCCGAGATGGGCCCGTCGACGACCGCCTTCACCAGCCGGTCGGTCCGCGCCGCGGCGGCTCGCCATGACCCGACCGGATCGCCGGGATCCGGACCCGCATCCCGACCGGCGCTGGTCAGCGGCTCCAGACCGTGCTCCACCTGGAGCGCGATCACAGCCTCCAGGAGCGCCTCCGGGGCGGCGTCGTCGGGGAGTGGCGGACGGGGAAGCGGCCCGAGAAGCGTCGCGAACATGCGCAGATGCTACCCGCTCGGCCCGGTCGCACATCCGCGGTCGCCTCGCCCACGGCGGGTATGGTCTTCGGCGAGTTCCAGGCGCTCAGAGGAGTCGGCCGGGCGTCCCGAGGAGCACCCCGGCGACGACCACGACGGCGACCACCGCGAGGGCCACAGGGGTGATCGCGACGGGTACCGACGCGCGATGGGCCGTGCCCGCAGTGTCCGGACGCTGCCACAGGGTGGACATCGTCTGGACCCGCGTCGGCGGGATCAGGGCACCCAGGAACAGGCCCGTCGCGAGGCCCCCGAGATGCGCCGCGTTATCGATGTTCGGGAAGACGAAGCCGAAGGCGATGTTGAACAGGATGAGCATGCCCAGCTGGCTCACCAGCATCCGGCCCTGGCGGTCGATCGGGCGGTGGATGCGATTGGCAGCGAGGGCCATCCCGAAGAGGCCGAAGATCGCCCCGGAGGCACCCACGGCGGGCCCGTCGCCGCCCACGAGGAAGCTGGCCACAGAGCCGCCCGCCGCACAGGCCAGGTAGAAGGCAAGGAATCGGACCGGGCCGAACCAGCGCTCGATGATCGGCCCGACGAGGTACAGGGCGTACATGTTGAAGAACAGGTGCAGGTAGTTGCCGTGCAGGAGCGTCACCGACCACAGCCGCCAGTACTCGCCCGCAGCCACCCTGGATTTCTCGAGCCACAGGGCGTCGAACAGGATGGTCCCGTCCGCGGACAACAGGGCGCTGGCCGACACGATGACCGTGGCCGCCATCAGGATTGTGACCACCGAGATGAGCGGCGCGTCCCCTCGTCCCTTAGCGAAGTAGCGGCGAGCGGCCCTGGGATCGCCCGTCTCCTTGACCAGCCAGCCCAGTCGGTTCGCGATCTCCGGCTTGTCCTCAGCCGGGGCGCGCCGCTCCGCCTCCCGATAGGCGGCGATCGCGCCGACCAGGTCGCTCGCGCGAACGCGCGCCGCGGCCAGGTTCCGCCAGGCAAGGTACGTCGCCGGCGAATCGTCGAGCTGGACCACGTGTTCCCAGGAGGCGACGGCGGCCTTCTCATCGTCCAGTCGGTAGCGCGCTTCACCCAGCCCGAGCAGGGCGGCGCCGGTGACGGCCGGATCGTCGAAGCCGATGACCCGGCTGTAGCGCATCGCCGCATCGGCGAAGTCGCCCGCCTTGACCGCCGCGTCCGCGCTGGCCAGGAGGGACAACGCCTCCTCACGACTGAGGCGTCCGGGCCGCGCCGGGTCGAAGGAGCTGGAGCGGGGAGCGTCGTGCATCGCCCCGACGATACTAGACTTGACCGGATGTGCGGACGCTTCACCCAGCAACGCCCGGCCTCCGAGCTCGCCGACATCTTCGCCGCTGAGCCTCTTGCCGAAGATCCAGGGGGCCATTTCAACGTGGCCCCGACCGACAGCGCCCTCGTCGTCGTGCAGCGCGAGGAGCGCCGGGCGATCACCGCCTATCGCTGGGGCCTCGTCCCCCACTGGTCCAGGGACCTCAAGGGCGGCTCCCGGATGTTCAACGCCCGGGCCGAGACGCTGACCACCAGCCCGGCCTTCCGGCACGCCTTCCTCCGCCGGCGGTGCCTGGTCCCGGTCGATTCGTTCTA
>JANOTJ010000496.1:0-7334 GCA_031416295.1 Chloroflexota bacterium | reverse complement strand
GCCTGGTTCGCCGACATCGGGACCGCGACCAGCAACGGCACCAAAGTCTTCGCGCTCGCGGGCAGAGTGGTGAACACCGGACTCATCGAAGTGCCGATGGGGACCTCCCTGCGCGACATCGTGTTCGAGATCGGGGGCGGGATCGTCGACGGCAGGGCGTTCAAGGCCGTCCAGACTGGCGGCCCGTCCGGAGGCTGCATCCCTGCCGAGTTCCTGGACATGGCGGTCGACTATGAGTCGCTCATCGGCGTCGGCTCGTTCATGGGCTCCGGCGGCATGATCGTCATGGACGTGACGTCGTGCATGGTCGACCTGGCGAGGTACTTCATGGACTTCTGCCGCGAGGAGTCGTGCGGCAAATGCGTGCCCTGCCGGGTGGGCACGACACAGCTCTTCATGCTCCTGGACCGGATCACCCAGGGAGAGGCGACGATGGACGACCTGGCCCAGATGGAGCGTCTGGGCGGCATGGTCCAGAAGACCAGCCTATGCGGGCTTGGCCAGGGTGCCCCGAACCCCATCTTCAGCACCCTGCGCTACTTCCGCGACGAGTACCTCGCCCATATCGTGGATCGGGTCTGTCCGGCGGGCGTGTGCACGATCGAACCAGGGCCGGTGCTCACATGACCACGGTCCACACCCTCAAGATCAACGGGCTGGAGGTGGCCGGGAACGATGGCCAGTCCATCCTGTCCGTTGCCCAGGAGAACGGCATCGACATCCCGACCATGTGTCACCTCGACGGGCTGTCGGAAACGGGTTCGTGTCGACTCTGCGTCGTCGAGGTCGCGGGCTCCACCAAGCTGACCACGGCGTGCACCACGCTCGTCTCGGAAGGCATGGACGTGACGACGGCCTCCGACCAGCTGATCGAGTACCGCCGCACGATCACGGAGATGATGTTCCTGGAGCGCAATCACATCTGTTCGATCTGCGTCGCCAACAACCACTGCGAGCTCCAGGACCTGGCCGAGGATCTGCGGATCGACCACTTCGAGCTGCCGGTCATCGAACCGCTGGTGGGCATCGATGCCAGTCACCCGCTCTTCGCCATCGATCACAACCGCTGCATCATGTGCGTGCGCTGCGTGCGCGTGTGCGAGGAGATCGAGGGCGCCCGGACGTGGGGCGTGATGGGCTCCGGCATCGATGCCCGGGTCGTGACCGACATGGGCACACCGTGGGGCGAGTCGACCACCTGTACCAGCTGCGGCAAGTGCGTCCAGGTCTGCCCGACCGGAGCGCTGTTCGAGAAGGGGCGCTCCATCGCGGAGGGCGCCAAGGAGCGCCGGCCGTTCCTGCCTTACCTGCGCGTCCCTGGCCAGGAGGGCGGGCCGTCGTGACCAGACCGCGCCTCGCCACGGTCTGGCTGGATGGCTGCTCCGGCTGCCACATGTCGTTCCTCGACATGGATGAGCGCCTGCTCGAGATCGCCGATCGAGCGGATCTCGTGTACAGCCCGCTCGTGGACGTCAAGGAGTACCCGCAAGGCGTCGACGTGTGCCTGGTCGAAGGTGCCGTCTCGAGCGAGGAGGACCTGCACAAGATCAGGCTGGTCCGGGAGCGCACCACGACCCTCGTGTCGTTCGGTGACTGCGCGGTCACGGCCAACGTGCCCGGCATGCGCAACCCGATCGGCCCGGGACCCCTCCTGGAGCGGGCGTACGTGGAGAACGTGACCCTCAACCCGGGCATCCCCCTCCAGGTGGTCCCAGCCCTGCTGCCGACGGCGCGCCCGGTGCATCACGTCGTCAAGGTGGACGTCTTCCTGCCTGGCTGTCCGCCGTCCGCCGACCTCATCTACAACGCGCTCGTGGACTTGATCGAGGGGCGGACCCCCGACACCCGCGGCGCGCGCTTCGGCCGCTGAAGGACCACCCATGCCCAGTTCGATCGTCATCGACCCGATCACGCGGATCGAGGGCCACAGCAAGGTCACCATCCACCTCGACGACGAGGGCGAGGTGACCGATGCCCAGTTCCACGTCACCCAGTTCCGTGGCTTCGAGCGCATCGTCCAGGGCCGTCCGATCCACGAGATGCCCTCGATCATGGCGCGCATCTGCGGGATCTGTCCGGTCAGCCACCTCGTGGCCTCGGCCAAGGCCTGCGACGAGATCTTGGGCGTCCGCCCGCCGCCGACCGGGGCCGATCTGCGCCGGGTCATGAACCTCGCCCAGATCGTCCAGTCCAACGCGCTGAGCTTCTTCCACCTCTCGTCACCGGATCTCCTGTTCGGCTTCGACGCGGATGTGGCGATGCGCAACATCATCGGCGTCGCGAAGGTCAGACCTGAGCTGGCTCGCGACGGGATCGGCGTTCGGCGCTTCGGTCAGCAGATCATCGAGTGGCTGGGCGGCAAGCGCATCCATCCTGCCTGGATCGTACCGGGCGGTGTGGAGACGCCCCTGTCGCCCGAGACGCGCGACCGGATCCTGGCCTCCATCCCGGAGGCCATGGCCGCCATCGAGCGGGCCATCGCCTGGTACACGACCTCGCTCGTCAAGTGGGAGGACGAGGCCGCGTCCTTCGGCGACTTCCGATCCGCGTTCATGGGTCTCGTGGACGACGACGGGAACGTCGACCACTACGACGGGGCCCTGCGGGTCGTGGACGCCGACGGCGCGCTGCTCGCCGACCGGATCGATCCGCGGACCTACACCGACTACCTGGGCGAGGCCGTCGAGCCCTGGTCGTACCTCAAGTCGACCTACTGGAAGGCGCTTGGCTACCCGGACGGCGTGTACCGCGTCGGCCCGCTTGCGCGTGTCATCGTCGCGGACCAGATGGGCACGCCCCGCGCCGACGCCGAACTCGGTGCGTTCCGGGAGCGGCTGGGCCGCGTTCCCGGCAGCTCGTTCCACTACCACTACGCCCGGCTCATCGATGCGCTGTACGCCGTCGAGCGGATCGAGCAGCTGCTCCGCGGCCCGGACATCCTCTCGCCGCGAGTGCGCGCCTTCGCGGGCATCAACAGCAACGAGGGCATCGGCGTCTCGGAAGCGCCGCGCGGCACGCTCCTGCACCACTACCGAGTGGACGACGACGGCATCGTGCAGTGGGCCAACCTCGTCATCGCCACCGGGCACAACAACCTGGCCATGAACCGCAGCGTCCGCCAGGTCGCGCAGCGCTACGTGAAGAGCGCCCAGTTGACCGAGCCGATGCTCAACCGCGTGGAGGCGGTCATCCGCTGCTACGACCCGTGCCTGTCGTGCTCCACGCATGCCCTTGGCGAGATGGCCCTGCACCTCCAGCTGATCGGCCCGGATGGCGCCATCCTCGACGAGCTGAAACGGTGACGGACGGCGTTCTCGTCGTCGGCTACGGGAATGGCCTGCGTTCCGACGATGGCATCGGCCGGCTGGTCGCAGAGCGCCTGGCCGATGATCCACGGCTCGCGGGCGCGACCGTCCTGAGCCTGCATCAGCTCGTGCCGGAGCTGGCGGTCGACATCAGCCGGGCGTCGCTCGTGGTCCTGATCGATGCGGCGCACGGCCTGCCCCCGGGCTCGTTCACGATCGAGCGGGTCGGCGCCGCCGCCCAGCCGGCGGCGACGTGGTCGCATCAGCTCGGGCCGGCGAGCCTGGTCGCACTCGCGAACGAGCTCTACGGACAGTCCGCGGAGGTGGCCCTGGTCAGCGTCGGAGTCGAGTCGGTGGACGTCGGGGATCGGCTCTCGCCGGTGGTCGCCGCGGCCATGCCCCGGGTGATCCAGGCAGTCGCCGATCTCGTGGCGGGGCGCGTCGCTCCTGTCGCGGCGGTGTCGGCCGGAGGCCACGGCCGTGCATGAGGTCTCGCTGGTCGCCGCGCTCATCGAGGCCTGCGAGGAGCGCGCCGAGGGTCGAGCCATCCAGACCGTCCGGGTGCGCCACGCCTCGAGCATCAGCGAGGCCTCATTGCAGCAGGCGTTCCGGATGCTCACGGAGACCGGGAGCCTGGCCCGCGCGACACTCGTGGCCGAGCCCTTCGAGGTCGTCCTCCAGTGCGACTGCGGCTTCGACGGTCCCCTCGGACACGACGACCTGGTCGGCGGGTCCATGGCGGTCTGTCCGACCTGCGGCGATGTCTCGACCCAGCAGCGAACCGCCGAGCTCGAACTCCTCGACGTCCAGACGGTCGCGTGACCGAGGTCCCGGAGCCCCCGATCGATCCGAAGGAGGCCGCCGAGCGACTGGCGGCCTGGGGGTTCCTGGCCGACTGGGTGCGGCTCGTCAGCCGGCGGACTCCTTGCCGTCTCGGCCGCGACCGAGCGCGCCACCGATGGCCGCTGCGCCGTTCACCGCAGCCCACGCCGTGACCGCCGTGGCCAGGGCGACGGAAGAGGGTCGCACGGCGAGGCGGTCGTCTGCGCCGCGGATGCCCGCGCCGAGCTCGGCCAGGCGACCCCGATACACGGGCTTGTCGCCGGCGGTCCGATCCGGGGACGGATAGACGTCGAAGTAGCCATTGCTACACACGACGATGTGCGCCTCGGGCGCGGAAAACTTGGTTCGAGCCATGGGAGATGTCCGATCGATCGCGCGCAGCGGACCCGCGGGATGGGAGCCCGGCGCCTGCGAACTGCCCCACCATCGGGCCGCGAGCGCGTTCCGTCAAACGCCCCCGGCCGGGTCAGCCACCCTTCCGCGCGCGTTCGCGCACAATGGGTCGATGCCCAAAGCCCGCAAGACACCTGAATCTCCCCGCGTCGCCGACGACGCCACGCCGCCCGTGGCCGATCCTTCTGGACCCACACCTCCCGACGGTTTCGGCGCCTTCGGCCTCGACCAGCGCCTGCTCGATGCGGTCACCGGTCTGGGCTACGAGGAACCGACGCCCATCCAGCGTGAGGCCATCCCGCTCCTCGTCGCGGGCCGTGACCTCCTCGCCGAAGCCCCGACCGGCACCGGCAAGACCGCAGCCTTCGCCCTGCCGACACTGAACCGGATCGCTATCGGGGCCGCCGGTCCGGGCCGCACCCGGGCCCTCGTCATCGTGCCCACCCGCGAGCTCGCGATGCAGGTCGCCGAGGCGTTCCACACGTACGGCAAGGGCCTCGGCGCCCGGGTCGTGCCGGTCTACGGCGGCCAGCCCATCAGCCAGCAGTTGCGTGGCCTGCGCCGCGGCGTCGATGTCGTCGTGGCCACCCCCGGGCGCGCGGTGGACCACATCAAGCGCGGCAGCCTGCTCCTCGACGAGGTGGACGTCGTGGTCCTCGACGAGGCCGACGAGATGCTGGACATGGGCTTCGCGGAAGATCTCGACGCGATCCTCGCGACGACGCCCGAGACCCGCCAGACTGCGCTCTTCTCGGCGACCATCTCGCCGACCATCACGAAGATCGCCAAGCGCCACCTCCGGGACCCGGCCCGGATCTCGGTCAAGGCCGAGCGCACCACGAGCGACGGCGTGGCGCGGGTCCGCCAGACGGCGTACGTGACCCGACGCGTGGACAAGCTCGCTGCCCTGTGTCGCATCCTGGACGTGGAGGATCCGACCTCCGCCCTCGTGTTCGCCCGGACCAGAGGCGAGGTGGACGACCTGGCCGAGGCGCTGAGCAGCCGCGGCCACGACGCCGGCGCCCTGCATGGCGGCCTGACCCAGGAGCAGCGCGACCGGATCATGGGTCGATTCCGGGATCAGTCCCTGGACGTGCTCGTGGCCACGGACGTGGCCGCGCGCGGCCTCGACATCGACCATGTCAGCCATGTCGTCAATTACGACGTGCCGTCCGATCCCGACGCCTACGTCCACCGCATCGGGCGGACGGGTCGGGCCGGTCGCGAGGGCGTGGCCATCACCCTGGTCGAGCCACGCGAACAGCGGCTGCTCCGGAACATCGAGGCGGCGACCAGGTCGAAACTCCAGATCGCCCGCCTGCCCTCGGTCGCGGACCTGCGCGAGCGACGCCTCGAGTTGCTGCGCGCCAACCTGCGCGACGCGCTGGAGACCGGCGGCCACGACAGGCTTCGTGGCGTCGTGGAGCCGCTGTCCGAGGAATTCGACCTGGTGGACATCGCACTCGCCGCCGTGAGTCTCATCGAGGGCGCCACGACCCGCGACGAGGACGATGTCGAGATCGCCCAGGCGTTCCTCGGCGCGGCCCCCGGTGGTCCCGGTTCTGCCGGGATGGGCCCACGAGGCCGCGGCACTCCCCCACCATTCGGTCCTGGGCAGGGACGCGGAGGCGCGGGCTTTGGCGGCTCGGGTGGACCGCCGCGCGTGCCGCGCGGGCCGCAGGCCGAGGGCTGGGCCCAGCTCTGGATCGGCGGTGGGCGTCGCGCGGGCATCCGCCCGGGCGACCTCGTCGGCGCGATCGCGAACGAGGCCGGCGTCCCGGGATCCGTCGTCGGAGCGATCCAGCTCTTCGACGACTACTCGCTGGTGGACGTCCTGGCCGAAGTCGCCGACCCGGTCGCGGCCGCGCTGCGCAACGCCGGGATCCGCGGCCAGAAGTTCCCCGTGCGCCAGGAACGGACGCCGATCCGCCGCTGACCCGCGCGCCGCCCGCCCGCGCGCCGCCCGCTCGCCCGTGACTCAATCACCATCGAGGAACGCCTCGAGGCGTTCGATCAATGGGATCTGGGCCGCCTTGAGACGCACGCGCGCATCGGCCGGCCCGAACCAGGCGACGCGGTCGATCTCCGGAAACGAGGCACGGATAGCGGACCGCGGCGGCCACTCCATCTCGAATGTGTTCGAGCGCGACGTGGCTGGATCCAGGTCGCCCTCGAGCGCCCAAGCGTGCACGATCTTGCCGCCCTTCTGGACGATGGAGCCGAGCGGGACCGCGTCGTCGTCGGGTGCCGGCTTTCCGGTCTCCTCCGCGAACTCCCGGCGGGCGACATCGAGCAGCGGCTCGTCGCCGTCGGGCTCGCCTTTGGGGATGGACCAGGAGCCCTCGTCGCGGTTCCGGAAGAGCGGGCCGCCAGGGTGCGCGAGGAGCACTTCAAGGGCGCCACCCGTGCGGCGGTACAGCAGGATCCCGGCGCTCGATCGCTTCGCCACGCTCGACATCGTAGGCGGCCGGCACCGACCACGTCGCCGGGTGTTCGTCAGTGACCATCACCACAGCGGCCGTCACCACGAGTCGTGGTGACGGCCGCGATCACGAGACCAGAGGTCACGCGCTCAGTGGATCACGAGTCGTCGTCATCGGCGTCATCGGCGTCATCGGCGTCATCGGCGTCGTCATCGGCGTCATCGGCGTCGTCATCGGCGTCATCGGCGTCATCTGCCTCGTCGGTGTCGACCTCGTCGGCCTCGTCGACCTCATCGGTGTCGACCTCATCGGTGTCGGCCTCATCGACCTCATTGGTGTCGACCTCATCGACCTCATTGGTGTCGACCTC
>JANOTJ010000495.1:0-18988 GCA_031416295.1 Chloroflexota bacterium | reverse complement strand
CGGGATACCGCGAACACCCGACGAACGGACCGAAGCGCCCGCGCTTGCCGACCAGCGTGCCCAGCTCGCACTCCGGACAGACCTCGCCGGTCCCCTCCTGGGGCGGCGGCTCGTCGCCAGGCAGGGGCCGACTTTCCTTGTGCTCGGGAAAGAGCGAACAGGCCAGGAATCGCCCGTTCCGCCCGAGCCGGATGACCATCGGGTGGCCCCCGGAGCAGACCTCGTCGGTGGGTTCAGGCGGTGGTGCCGGCGGGTCCACAGCGACGACACTACGCAACTGGTCGTAGAACGCGCGCAGCAGCGGCACCCATTCGCGCTCGCCGCGGGCGACCTCGTCGAGTTCCTCCTCCATTCGAGCGGTGAACTTGACGTCGACGTAGTCCCCGAAGTACTCGACAAGGAAATCCGTGACGACCTCTGCAACTGGTTCGGGGCGAAGCCGTCGCTCCTCGACCCGGACATAGCCTCGGTCCATGATCGTCGAGATCGTCGCGGCGTATGTGGACGGCCGCCCGATCCCGTGCTCCTCGAGGGCCTTGATCAGGGTCGCTTCGGTGAATCGCGGGGGCGGCTCCGTGAAGTGCTGGGTGGGGGTCACCTCGTCGACGCTTGTGACCGCGCCCTCGGCCAGCACCGGCAGTCGGCCGCCGGCCTCCTCTTCGTCGTCAGCCGACGCGTCGTCGCGACCCTCCGTGTAGACGATCGAGAAGCCATCGAACAGCACCCTGGTCGCCGAGGCTCGTAGTTCGTAGCGGCCATCGGCAAGGTCGATCGTGGCAGTCTCGAGCTCCTTGGGCGCCATCTGGGACGCCAGCGCGCGCTGCCAGATGAGTCGGTAGAGACGCGCCTCATCGGACTTCAGGAACGCCGTCATCGCGTCCGGGTCGCGCCGGAAGCTCGTCGGTCGAACGGACTCGTGGGCTTCCTGGGCGCCCTTCGCCTTCGTCTTGTAGACCCGGCCCTTGGGCATCGTGTAGGGCTCGCCGTAGCGCTCGCCGATCACCTCGCGGGCCTCGCCCATGGCGATGCCGGCCATCGCGGTCGAGTCGGTCCGCATGTAGGTGATCAGGCCGACATGGCCATCCGGGGTCTCGACGCCCTCATACAGGCGCTGCGCAACTGACATCGTGCGCTTCGGACTGAAGCCCAACCGACGGCTGGCCTCCTGCTGGAGGGTGGACGTCGTGAACGGGGCGGCGGGCGAACGCTTCTGCTTCTTGAGACCGAGCCTGGTCACGATCGGTCGGAGCTCACGGATGGCCGCGACGTGGGATTCGGATGTGGCCTCGTCGGCGATGTCCAGGGCCACCCCATCGATGCGCGCGAGGTCGGCCCTGAATGATTCTCCGGCGGCCGTCGCGAGGATGGCCTGGATCGTCCAGTACTCGCGGGCCGTGAAGGCGGTGATCGCTCGTTCGCGCTCGACGACCAGACGGACCGCGACCGACTGCACCCGACCGGCCGACAGGCCGCGCTGGACCTTCTTGCCGATGAGCGGACTCAAGGTGTAGCCCACGAGGCGGTCCACGATGCGCCTCGTCTGCTGGGCATCTACCAGGTTCTGATCGATGTCCCGCGGATTGGCGAACGCCTCGCGGATGGCGGGCTCGGTGATCTCGCTGAAGGTGACCCGGCGGGTCTTGGACAGCGGGACGTGGGCGGCCTCAGCCACGTGCCAGGCGATCGCCTCCCCTTCGCGATCGAGGTCGGTCGCGAGGTAGACCATGTCGGAGGTCCTGGCGGCCTTCTCGATCTCGCTGACCTGCTTGCGCCGGTCCTCGCTGATCACGTACTCCGGGGCGAAGTCGTGATCGACATCCACGCCGAACTTGCCCTTGCCGGGATTCTCCGGAAGGTCCCGGACGTGGCCATAGGACGCGAGCACGCGGTAGTCCGGCCCGAGGTAGCGCTCGATGGTACGCGCCTTGGCCGGCGATTCGACGATGACGAGGTTCTTTGACACGGCCGGGAGTGTAGCACCGGGTCCTGGCCTGTCCCTTGGCTCGGTCCGGGCCGGCCCGATCAGACCTCGCGGATCCGACGCAGGAAGTCCTCGTCGATCTCAAGGTCGGCTTCGTCGGCCGGCGAGGCGGTCTCGTCAGCGCCCGCGACGCCATCATCCGACCGGGCATCCGCGTCGACCAGGGAGTCGGGCCGGTCAGCCATGCGCAGGGCGCCGGGCGGGATCTCCACGAACCGGATGTGCAGGTACGGGAAGAAGAAGATCGAGGCCATGTCGTCGACGAACACCGGGCGCTTGCCGTCAAGGGTGCGCAATCTCGTGCAGCGCAGGCCGACGTCGGTGCCGACGGGCATCTCGAACAGGTCCGCCACGAGCGGCTGTTCGTTGTTGAGGTGCAGGACGGCGCCGCGGATCACCATCTGATGATGCGCGCTGGACCGCGGGCCTCGGAAGGGCCCGATGGTCCGGGTCTACGGGTGGTAGAAGTCGACCACCAGGCGGACCCGACCGCCGCTCACCCACACCCCGATGCCCGCCCGGTCGTACTTGGCATTCATGAGGTTCACGTAGTGGCCGCCGAGGTACGACTTCTCGCTCTGGAAGAAGAGGTGGCTGCCCAGGACCGCGGACTTCGGGTCACCTGAGCGGCAGCCGAGATTCTCGGCCCACACGTAGTTCGTGTAGCCCGCCCGGCGCAGGCGATCTCCAGGGTTGCCGCCGATGAAATGATCGCAGGCGCCCTTCGTGGCGAGGACCTTGGCGTACGGCCGCGACACCTTGCTGCTGATCCCGCTGTCGAGTTTGAGCGCGGCGACGCTGCGCCCGCCCGGGCTGCTGCAGCCGCCGCTCGAGGTCACCCAGCCGCCGGTCCGGGTGCAGTTCATGAGATCGAGGTAGTAGCCCTCGACCGCGCCCCAGCTGCCCGATCCGACCGATCCGCCGGAGGAACCACCCGATGGTGCGGGCGGCTTGGTCGGCGTGGTCGTGGGCGGGGCCGGTGGTACGGGTTTCGGCGCTGTCCGGAAGGCGCCGTCGACAGCCCTGGCCAGCGGCGTGCCGTCGACGCTTCGGGCCTTCGCGGAGACCGTGACGTCCACGCGGGTGTCCCAGGGCAGCGCCAACGCCGGGTCGAACACGAGGACCGTGTCGCCCTCCGCGAAGGAGATCGTGCCCTTGATGGGTTTTCCGCCGATCTCGACCCGGAACGCGGCCTTCGTTGCGGCGCGGTCCATGGCCGTCGTGAACCGAACGGAGATGGATGCGCCGCGGTCGATGTCCTGGTCGAAGGCGCGTGGCCGAAAGCGCACGACGCCTGGGGCCTCGAAGGTCCGGAACGCCCGCGTGGCGAGGTCCACCGCGACGCCCTGCCCATCTCGGACGCCGGTCACCGTCAGGCGGTACCAGGTCGCCGCCTTGAGCGGCGTCGCCGGCGTGAAGGTGAACTCCGGGTTTCCGTCCGCATCGGTGCCCGCGACCACGGAACCCTGCACGGCAGGCTCGAAGCTGATCGCGTCAGCGACCGTGGCCGGATCCACGGATCGATCGAAGCGGATGATGAACGCCGTGTCCGTGGCCACCCGTTCGTCCACAGCCGCGGTCGCGGCCAGACGTGCCGAGGCCGGGGCCCGGGTCACGAAGGCGGTTCGGGCCGGCTTGGTCATCGGGCGACCGCTCGCAGCAAGGGCGCCGGGCTCGACGGTCACGGTGTGGTACGTGGCGGCGGCCCAGCGGGTGTCGGGTCGGATGATCAGCTCGGTGGTCGTGGCGTTCCAGGTGAAGGCCACGGGCGTCGCGGGGGTGACCACCACGGCGGCTTCGACGGATGCCGGATCCATGGGCGTGCTGAACGCGATGGTCGCCGCACCATCGACCTCCATGTCGGTCGCGATGACCGCCCGGAACTCGGCTTGCGGGACCGGCACGATGACGGTCGGCAGCGTCGCGGCGATGGGTTCCGGCCGGGCCAGGCCGATCGCGGTCACGGCGATGCCGACGCCGATGGCCACGGCCAGACCGCTCCGCACGAACGAGAAACGTCGCAGGGCGCCGACGGCCACGACCCAGGCAAGAACGGGCACGGCGAGCAACGCAACGACGGGCTTCGGCAATGCTGACCTCGGGCACGGGGTCGGGCGGCGCTCGTGCTTGGGGCGAGCCATCCGCATCGCGCTGGGACGCGATCGACTCCGAGGGTAGCATCGGTCGCCCACCGACGGCAACCGTCGGGATGCCTCGGTCATCGGCGCCTGGGCACGCTCGGAGGCTCGAGCAGGGCTCCCGCCGGGCGATACCGGCCGTACGCACCGACGACCATGCCCCGGCGTTCCAGCAGGGTCAGGGTCGCCAGGACCGTGGCCACGGTCAGGCCCGTGCTGGCCACGAGTTCGTCCACGGTGACTCGTCCCACGAGCACGGCTTCGGCGATCCGCGACTCGGTGGAGCCCAGGATCTGCAGGGTGGCCCCGACAGGCTTGGGCCGGTCACTGGCGGGATCGTCGACGAATCCGAGATCGGCGATCAGCTGGGGGATGCCCGTCACGATCCGCGCCTCGCCATGGAACTCGCGCAGGAACGACAGGCAGCCGGCGGAGGCCGGCGCATCGATGGCGCCCGGGACCACGAAGCACGGGCGACCCTGGTCCAGGGCCCAGCCGGCGGTCAGCAACGCACCGCTCGACGCCGGGGCCTCGACGACGATGGTCGCATCCGAGAGGCCGCTGATGATCCGATTGCGCCGAGGGAACGTGCCCCGACCAGGGTTGACGTCCGGCGCGAGCTCCGAGACCACGGCCCCGCCGCTCGCCACGATCGCCTGCGCAAGGCGACGATGGACCGCTGGCGACAGCACCGCGTGGCCGCTCCCGAGCACCGCTACGGTGATCCCGCCAGCCCGGACGACCGCCTCGTGCGCCGCACCATCGATACCGACCGCGAGTCCGGACACGACCGTGGATCCGGAACTGACCAGAGCGTTGGCCATGCGCGTCGCGGTCATCCGGCCGTGGCTCGTCGGTCGACGCGTCCCGACCACCGCCACGGAGCGCACGCGACCGAGCGCCCGCGAGTCGCCGTGCATGAACAGGACGTGTGGCGGCAGGTGGATCCCGGTCAAGCGCACCGGGTAATCGGCGTCGTCGAGGGTCAGGATGCGCAGGCCCGCCGCACGGATGCGCTGGACGATGGTCGGAGCCCGCTGGGTCGCATCGACCACCTGGCGTGCGACCGCCGGGCTGATCGGCGCAAACGGTCGGCCCGCTTCCCGGATGCCCTCGATGGGCGGCGTATCGGCAAGGATCCGCTCCCCGCGCGGACCCGCGGCGATCTCCAGGATCGCCCGGGCCGTGCCGTGCCGGGCGAGGATGATCGCGAAGGCCGCGGGGCCCAGGCCATCGACGGTGGCGAGGACCGCCCACGCCTCGCGTTCCGTCGGGTCCATCACGTGGCGCAACGGCGCCGCTGCCCCGCCCGGATCCGGTCCGGCCAACGCCGAAGCGCCGCCGATCGGACCTTCCGTGCCAACGCCGAGCATCACGAGGCCAGCGCGCCAGCGGCGCGCTCTCCCTGCGACCGGAACCAGGCCGCCTCGGCCAGTTCATCGGCTCCGACGACCGTAGAGGAGCCGAGGTCCGCGATCGTGCGCGCGACGCGCAACAACCGCTCCGTGCCACGCCCGCTGGAACCCTCGGCGTCGGACAGGTTGACGACCTGGCGGCGCGCCTCCATCGACAGCGCGCAGGCTGCACGCAGCATCCGCCCGTGGAGGCGGGCGTTGAGCACGCCGCGCCGCCCGAGCGCGATCGATCGCGCGGCGAGGATCCGGGCGGCGACGGCAGCCGATCCTTCGGGCTCCGCGCCGGACACCAGGTTCGCCGCCCCGGATCGGGGCATGTGCACCCACAGGTCGATGCGGTCGCGGAGCGGCCCGGATACCCGCCGTTCATAGCGCTCGACCAGCTGTGGTGTGCACCGACAGCGCTCCTCGGGCTGGCTGCCGGCGAACCCGCACGGACATGGATTCATGGCCGCGATCAGCTGGAACCGAGCGGGGAAGGTCATCACCCGACCAGCCCGTGCGATGGTCACCCGACCTTCCTCGAGTGGTTGGCGCAGCGATTCCAGGACGTCCCGATCGAACTCCGCGAGCTCATCGAGAAAGAGCACACCCTGGTCGGCCCGAGTGATCTCGCCCGGCGTGAGGCTGGGGCCGCCTCCGACCATCGCCGCGTACGAGCTGGTGTGATGCGGTGCACGGAACGGGGGCGTCCGACGCAGGGTCTGGAGCGGTCCCTCGCCGGCGGCCGAGGCCACGATCGTCGCGCCGAGCGCGGCGGCATCGTCGAGCGGCGGCAGGAGCGTCGGGACCGTTCGAGCGAGGAGCGTCTTGCCGACGCCCGGCGGGCCGACGAGGAGCAGGCCGTGGCCACCGGCGAGGGCGATCTCGAGCGCGCGGCGCGCCTCCGCCTGCCCGCGGACCTCGGCGAGATCGGGGACGACGGTCGTGGCCGCGAGACTGGGTACGGTCGCGTCCGCCGCATCGCCCATGGCGCCCGACGAGCTGCCGATGGTGACTCGCGGCAGGTCCGTCGGGGAGCGACGGGTGCGCCGCGCCGCGATCGACGCTGCGGCTTCGGCCAGCGAGCGCACCCCGATGACCTCCGGTCCGTCCACCAGGCGCGCCTCGTCAACGGCCTCGGCGGCGACCACGATGCGGGTCACGCCACGACGGACCAGCGCGGCGACCATGGGCAGGATCCCGGGCACCGGCCGGACCTCGCCGGACAGCGACAGCTCCCCGATGAGCCCGACGACCCCTGGTCTGGCCCGGACCTGCTCTGAGCCGAGCAGCACGCCGACGGCCATCGCAAGGTCCAGCGATGCGCCACCCTTGCGCAGGTCGGCCGGGGCGAGGTTGATGGTGATGCGCCGCGGAGGATAGGTGAAGCCGGCATTCCGGATCGCGCCGCGAACCCGCTCCCGGGCCTCCTGGAGGGCGGTATCCGCGAGGCCCACGATGGTGAACCCGGGCAGGCCCGGAGCGACGTCCACCTCGACCCGGATGAGCCGGCCATCGAGGCCGTGCAGCGTGGCGGAAGGGACGACGGCCAACATGTCGCCACCCTAGCGGGCGACGCTTGCCTGCCGCTCATCGTTGACTCACCGCCGGCTCAACGCCGGCTCACCGCCGGCTCACCGCCGGATCAACGCGAGGTGGCGACGGCTCCCTTGGGCACGGCGACCGGCTTGTCCACGGCCCGAGCGAATTGGAGCAGCGACGACCCGAGCGCCGAATCGGCCTTGGTGAACATGAACGGCGCGCCCGAATTGAGCGCGCTGATCGCGCCCCGGTACTCGTTGACGACCTGGTGATCGATGGTCCGCTTGAGGGCGCCCTCGGCGTTCTTGACGTTGATGCCCGTGAACGCGTTGGAGCGGTTCAGCACGAGCTGGACCTTGCCCGCCGGATAGCCGAGATGGCTCATCGTCTCCAGGATCAGCCGGACGTTCTTCAGGCACGACAGGTCGGCGGTCATGACCACGAACACCACTTCGGCCGACTCGAATACGCCGAGGTTGATATCGTCCAGTCGCTTATCCACGTCCACCAGGATGTAGTCGTACATCGTGGTCAGCTGCTCCAGGATCAGCGGGAGGTGCTCGGGGCGGACGAGTTCGGCGGTCTCCGGTGATGGCGGTGCGAGGAGCAGGTCGATGCCCGAGTCGTGCTTGACCATGACGTTCCGGACCAGCTCCGTGTCGATCGACGGGGCGGTCACGATGTCCACGATGCTCTTGCGATCGAGCCCGAGGTCGAGGAAGACGCGGTGGTCGCCGAACTGCAGGTTGGCGTCGACCAGGCAGACCTTGCGGCCAAGCTCGCGGTGCAGCGCGATCGCGGCATTGATCGAGATGGTCGTGGTGCCGACGCCGCCCTTGGCCCCATAGAAGGCGAGGACGCGACCCATCGGCGGCCGCGCCAGGAGCATGTCCTTTGGTGCGAAGCGCGCCAGCAGGCTCTTGATCCGGGCCAGCAACTCGGCCGGGTGGAACGGCTTGATGAGGTAGTCGTCGGCGCCGGCGCGCAGGCCGCGCACCTTCTGCTCGACTTCGCGCTCGGCCGTGAGCATGATGATCGGGACGTGCCCGGACGCCCCTTCATCGCTGCGGATCTTGGCCGCGACCTGGTAGCCATCGAGCTTGGGCAGCATGACGTCGAGGAGGATGAGGTCGGGCGCCTCGGCTCCCCACAGGCGGAAGCCTTCTGCACCGTCGACCGCGATGACGACGTCATAGCCCTCCTGCTTGAGGGTGTACTGCAGGAGTCGCTGGACATTGGGGTCGTCATCGACGACGAGGATCTTGGCCGCCATCAGTCCTCCACGGGCATCGCGCGGATGGGGGGAGCACCGACCGGGGAGCTCGGCGCGTGGTCCATATCATAGGCATCCCTCGATGGCCCATCCTCGGTGCGTGCACGCGCCATCGCCATGCGCAGGAAGTCCCCCACCCGGCGCACATAGTCCTGCGCAGCGGTGGCGTGGCCCGCGCTGTGGTCGGCGCCGGGCACCACCCAGTGCTGTGCACTCGGGCCCGCGAGGGCGGCCAGACGCCGTCCGTCCGCGATCGGGACGGTCCGGTCCGCGTCGCCGTGGATGAGCAGGAGGGGGACCGGATCCAGCAGGCCGATGATGCGCTCCGGCGCGGTCGCTCGCAGGTCGGCTCCCAGGCGGTCGCGGGCGCCATCGAAGAGTCGCGCCGCCATGAACCGCCGGAACGGCCGCGGGACGCTCAGCCGCGACGCGACGGGGACGGTCGGATCGGTCGCCGCCGAATCGGCGACCACGGCGACGATGCGCGGCCGCGGTGCACCGATCGAGGCGCTCGAACTCGCGGGATCGACATCGGCTACCGCCAGCGAACCGTCGCCGAGCACGGCCACGGCGGCAAGGGCGGTCATGGCGCCCATCGACGTGCCCACGAGGGCCACCCTGGTGAGGCCCCGTTCGCCGAGCCAGGCCAGGGCCCCCGCGACGTCCTCCACTTCCAGGAGTCCGAAGGTCGTCGGGCCGTCGTCTGAATCGCCGTGTCCGCGGAAGTCGATCCCGAGGACGCCTGCCGTCGCGCGCAGAAACGGCGCGTACTCGACGAGGTCGGGCGCGATCGATCCGGAATACCCGTGGAGGAGCACGATCGCCTCATGTGGATCGGGCGTCCAGGCGTCGTCGCCGTCGGCCACGGCGGGCAGCCAACGGCCGGCCAGGCGGACGCCGTCGCGCGCCCGGAATCGGATGACCTCGCCGCCGAGAGCGTCGATGGCCGGGCGCAGCGCATCCTCACCCTCGCCCCGGCGCGGGCCGGCCAGGAGTCGATCCGCCCCACGACGGCGCACCGCCCGGAAGGTCAGCAGCCCGATCGCAGCGGCTCCGGCACCCGCCAGCCCGCGTCCGATCATCCGGGCACGGTCGAGGAAGTCGGCACGCCCGCCTCCAGGTGGTCGAAGACGAGGGCGCTCCAGCTCTCGAGTCGATCGTGCACGGCGTGCACCTCGGCAGGCTCGACGAACCGGCCGCGCAGCTTGTCGATCTCGCGGACGCGCACGGCGCGCCCGCCTGCGTCGGCGACGAAGACGATGCCCAGGTGCACCGATCCGACGTCGGTGCTGTCGTCGTTGAGCACGCCGATGGCCACTGGCTCGGGGACGAAGTCGGCCTCGAGCTCCTCGAGCCACTCGCGCCGCAGGCCGCCTTCGATGTCCCCATCGGCGGCGTCGAGATGGCCGCCGATGCCGATCGTCCAGTGGTCGTGCAGGCGCGCGTCCGTCCCCGCTCGCGTCCGCTGCATGAGAAACCAGCGCTGCCCGTCGCGCAGCACGAGGTACGGGATGATCTGCTTGTAGCGTGGATCCGTCTCGGCCGCGGCGCGGTCATGCGCTCGGGCTTCGGACCGGATGACCTCGAGGATGCGCTCCAGGCCATCGCGGCGGATGCCATGCCAGCCCACGAGCTCCGGCAGCTTCATCCTGGCCACCACGAGGACCTGCTCTCGAGCGCTCATCGCGCTCGCGTCACGGCATCGACTCGAGGTGCGCCCTGGCGCTCCGGAACCGGCCCTCGATAGCATCCACATCCGGCCCACCCTGGGCCTCGAGATCCGACGCCCACGCCTCCAGCACGGCGACGTAGCGTCGGACGCGTGCCGCGAGGGCTGGCGCGTTGGTCGCCGCGATCCCTGTGCCCATCGCGATGTCGCCACGCGCGAGGCGGGTCATGTCCCGCCAGCCCGAGCCTGCCAGACGCGCGGCATCCGGCCAATCAGGGTCGAGGACGTCATCGCCATCCCCGCCGACGACCGACTCGACGAGCGCCGCAGCCGCCACCAGGGGCAGGTGGCTGATGGCCGCCACCGCCCGGTCGTGCCCGGCCGCCGACATCGCGATGGGCGTCGCCCCACAGGCGATCGCCAGGGCATGGACCCGCGCGTCGCGCCTGGGGTCGACCGACGGCACCACGACCCACGGCCGTCCGTCGATGAGTTCCGGGCTGGCCGCGCGGTACCCGCTGGCCTCTCGGCCAGCCATCGGGTGGCCACCCACGAAGGGCAGGCCCAGGGCCGCCGCACGGAGCGTGATCGCGGACTTGGTGCTGGCCACATCGGTGATCACGGCATCGGCCCCGACGTGCGTCCGCAACGGACCTGCGAGATCGTCGAGCAGCGCCAGGCAGACCATCGGCGGGGCGGCCAGGACGACCACATCCGCGCCCCGCAGCGCGTCTTCGGGCGAGTCGGCCGCGAGGGCAACGACCCCATCCCGCAGAGCGGCCACGGGCCCATCCCCGCTTGGGGTCCAGGCCGCGACGGACCAGCCCTGGGCGACCTTTGGCCTGGCCAACGCCTGGGCGATGGACCCACCGATCAGACCGAACCCGAGGATGGCCACGCGCATGCTGGCGAGTATCGCAGGGAGGGGGTCAGCACGCAGCACGGCCAGTGCTACCATCCGACCCGGACGGGCGCGGTCGGCGCGAGGAAGGGACGCTTCGTACATGACGGCTCAGTCGAGACGGACGCGGGTGCTGCTGGTGGATGATCACCAGCTACTCACCGATTCCCTCGCGCGCCTGCTGGCCACTGAGGTCGACATCGAGGTCGTCGGGATCGCCGGGTCCGTCGCCGAGGCGAAGCAGCTCGCTCGCCAGCGGATGGACGTCGTCCTCATGGACTACCGGCTTCCGGATGGCACGGGCGCCGAGGCGACGCGCGCGATCAAGGCCCGCTGGCCGAGCGCCCGGGTCGTGATGTTGACCGCCGTCCAGGACGACGAGACAGTCCTCGAGTCGATCCAGGCGGGCGCCGATGGCTACCTCACCAAGGACCGCGCGGTCGAGGAGGTCGTGGCCGCGGTCCGGGCGGCGCGAGCGGGCGAGACCCTGCTCCCGCGCTCCGTGATCATCGGCATCGCCCAGCGAGTGGCCGATGCGCAGGAGCGACACTCGGAGCGCCCGGCCATCGAGCCCCTGACACCGCGCGAACTCGAGGTCCTGCGCGCCATGGCCGGTGGCCTCGCGATGCCGGACATCTGCGACCACCTGGTCATCTCCCGGAACACGCTGCGGACGCATGTGCAGAACATCATGAACAAGCTGCACGTGCACTCGAAGCTGGAGGCGGTGACCGTCGCCCTGCGCTATCGGATCATCGAGCCCCCGCGCGCTGGCGACCTGCTCTACTAGTCGTCGGGCACGCAGGCGGGTGCGGTCAGGTGGCGGCGCGGCGCCGCCTCGTGCGTCGTTCGGTGGTCCGTCGCTCGCCGTCGTCCGGCGGTGGACCCGGATCGCTGGGCGGGTTCTGTCGGCGCACGCTCTCACGACGCTCCAGCTCACGCCGTTCCGAGTCCAGGAACGCACCGCAGCGTGGACAGCGACGCTCCTCGGAGAAGAGCGACTCGAGCGGCGACACGGTATAGATCTGGCGGCCACAGGACCAGCAGGCCAGTCGCGGCATATCCCCCGCCCCCTAGGTGGATGGTCGTCGATGGTCAGTACCGTACGACGGATAGAGGATGCGCGCACCGGGGCTCAGGCACCGTGCGCACAGGGCCCACGACGATCGTTCAGACGACGGGCAATGCGGCCAGAGCTGCTTCCACCTTCTCGCGCGGGTACTCGTAGTCCTCGAGCTCCCCGGTCAGATAGCGCTCGTACGAGGACAGATCGAAGTGACCGTGCCCGCACAGGTTGAACAGGATGACCCGTGCCTCGCCGGCCTCGCGTGCCTCGATCGCCTCGTCCATCGCGACGCGGATGGCATGGGTCGGCTCGGGCGCTGGCAGGATGCCCTCGGCGCGAGCGAACGCGACGCCGGCCTCGAAACTGGCGCGCTGATGGACGCTCCGCGCTTCGATGAAGTCGTGCTCCTTGAGCAGGCTCACGAGCGGCGCCATGCCGTGGTATCGGAGGCCACCGGCGTGGATCGGCTCCGGCACGAAATCCGCGCCGAGGGTGTGCATCTTGACGAGCGGGGTCATCTTGCCCGTGTCACCGAAGTCGTAGGTGTACACGCCACGAGTCAGGCTCGGAGCCGCCTCGGGCTCGACGGCGATGATCCGATGCCTGGCGCCCTCGCGGAAGTTCCGGCCGAGGAACGGGAACGTGAGACCTGCGAAGTTGGAGCCGCCGCCCGTGCAGCCGATCACGACATCGGGCGACTCCCCGGCCATGGCCATCTGCTCCAGCGCCTCCTGGCCGATGACCGTCTGGTGCAGGAGGACGTGGTTCAGGACCGAGCCCAGGGCGTACTTGGTGTCATCGCGGGTGGCCGCGTCCTCGACGGCCTCGCTGATGGCCATGCCCAGTGAGCCCGGGCTGTCCGGCGTCGCGGCCAGGACGCTGCGGCCGTAGTTCGTCGTCAGCGACGGACTGGCCACGACCTCGGCGCCGTACGTCTCCATGAGGATCCGACGGTACGGTTTCTGATCGTAGCTCGCCCTGACCATGTAGACCTTGACCTCGAGGCCGAACATTGCTCCCGCGAACGCCAGGGCGCTCCCCCACTGGCCGGCCCCGGTCTCCGTGGCGAGGCGCTTGACGCCCTGCTCCTTGTTGAAGAACGCCTGGGGGATGGCCGTGTTGGGTTTGTGACTGCCGGCCGGACTGCCGCCCTCGTACTTGTAGTAGATGTGCGCCGGCGTATCGAGGGCGCGCTCCAGGCGATGCGCCCGGTACAGCGGGCTCGGCCGAAACAGCCGGTACGCATCGCGGACGGGCTCGGGGATCTCGATCTCCCGCTCGGTCGAGACCTCCTGGCCGATGAGCGCCATCGCGAATAGCGGAGCGAGGTCATCGGGGCCGATGGGCTGGTGCGTGCCCGGGTGCAGGGGCGGGTACGGCGCGACCGGCAGATCGGCGGCGATGTTGTACCAGGACCGCGGGATCCGCGATTCGTCGAGGACGAATTTCGTCTGGCGTGGATCCGATGGTGCCATGGGAGCCTCCGTGTCATGTCGAACGCTGGCGGAGCCTGGCATCGGCCCGGTCCGGGACGGGAGCCTAGCGCGGGCGAGCACTCCCTCGCAACCGTCGCCGCGTGACGATCCTCGAGCGCATCGTCCGAAGGGATGTGACGGTCCCGCCAAGGAGTGGCAGGACCAGGATGAAGCCGCCATCGCTGTGGCCCTTGCCCTGGCCCTTGCCGCATGGACGATCCGTGTCGTCGTTGCCCTTGTCATGACCGGGCGGCGGGCCGCCATCGGTCGGACAGGGCGGCCGATCCTTGGACTTGGCGGGAACCGGCGTGACCCGCGGAGTCGGCACGGGCGTCGGCGCAGCGGTCGGGACCGGCGTCGTCGCAGCGGTCGGGACCGGCGTGACCCGCGGAGTCGGCACGGGCGTCGGCGCAGCGGTCGGGACCGGCGTCGGTGCGGTCGTCCGGACGGCCGTCGGCAAAGGTGTCGGTACGGGCGTCGGGAGCGCGGTCGGAGCACCGCTCGGGTCAGTCGGCAGCGACGCGCCTGGCGATCCCGTGGCGACCGGTTCGCCCGACGGTGCCGGCGACGCGACGACCAGACCTGAAGGCGACGGGGAGGCAGACGGGCGCGGAAGCGGCGGCGAAGCCGTGGGAATCGGCCCATCGGTCGGAACCGGCGGGAGCGATGGACCCGGCGTGCCCGGCGTCGGGGTCGGAATCGGAATCGCCGCGATGGGTCCGGACGGTCGCAGCGAGCCTGCCGCCTGCTGCTGGAGGCCCATGCCACCGAGTCCGAGCGCCGCCGTGGCGAGGACAAGATTCACGACCCCAAGAGCGAGGACGAGGCGGATACGCTGTCTGGACGTCACGGCGATGCGGCGTCTCCTCGCGAGTAGTCCGATGGAGTTCGGTCAGGTGCGATGGTACACGGCATCAGCCACGACCGGTGTCGGTCAGCTCCCGGTCAGGGCTGCGACCTCGATCGGCAGGTACCGGGCGGGGCCGCCCCCGGTCAGGCTCTCGAACAGGCCGATCGCGTCGATCCGTGCCGGGATGGTCCGCGACCCAAGTCCGTCCGCGAGGCGTCCCGCGACGAGCGGTCCCGCCGCCAGGCCATCGGACCGCGCGAGGGTGAGATGCGCCCGGAAGGGTCGGGCTTCCGCCGGCCAGCCAGCCTCGAGGAGCGCCGTGCCGAGATCGGCGGTGAGGTCCGCGAGTGGTCCTGCGCCCTCGGTGAGATCCAGGAACAGTGTCCGCGGGCGTGGGCCAGCCGGAAACGTCCCCGTCCCGGCGATCAGCGCATCGATCGGAGTCGTCCTGGCGGCCACCAGGCGAACGGCCTGGGCGGTCGGTTCGATCCGGTCATCGGGCGTCGGACCGAGGAAACGCAGGGTCAGGTGGAGGCCATCGAGGCGCACCCAGCGCACGTCATGCATGCCTGTCGGCAAGCCCTGGCCGCGAACGCCATCAACCAGCCCCACGACGGCAGCGGCCGCGTCGCCGGGGAGCGGCACGGCCACGAACAACCGCCGCCCGGGGATCCCCGCGAACGGGTCGCCGTAGCGTTGGCGCTCGGTCACGCCTCGCCGATCTCGCGTCGCCAGATGGCCCGGTCCTCGCGCAGGACCTGGAGCGCCGCGTCGCGATCGCGCCAGCCGACCACGTCCACGGTCTTGTCCTCAAGCGTCTTGTAGGTCTGGAAGAAGTGCTCGATCTCGACGAGGCGGTGCGGACGCATCTGCTCCAGGCGCTCGATGTGCTGCTGGTGCGGGTCGCCGATGGCCACGCACAGGGTCTTGAAGTCCACGCCCTTCTCGTCGCGCATCTCGAGTCCGCCGATCGGGCGGGCCCAGACGTGGCAGCCGGTGAATGTCGGCTCGTCGATGATCAGGAGGGCGTCCGTGTGATCGCCGTCCCCGGCGCGCGTGCCCTCGATGAAGCCGTAGTCGAAGTTGTAGAAGACGGCGCTGGAGAGCACCCGATCGAGCCGGTAGACCTTGGCCTCCTCGTCGTACTCGTACTTGTTGCGCGATCCGCGCGGGATCTCGACGACGATCTCGACGACCTCAGGGAACGGTCCGGGGCTTTCCATCGCGTCAGTGTAGGCCGTGGCTTCGCGCGGGGACGTGGATCGAAGCATCCATTGGTCCGTGCCCGACGCCGCCGCGTCAGTCGTTGTAGAGGCGTTCCTCGATGAGCTTCTCCTGGACCGTCCGACCGTTGGGGTCGAAACAGGAGAACTCGAAGTGCTTCTCGAACTCGAGGTCCACGTTGTCCTGGCCGCCACGGTTCTTCTCGACCGAGACGACGATCCAGTCGCGGAAGCGCTGCGCCTGGTAGGGGTTGAACTCGATGTTGACCTTGGCCACGATGTGGTACTTCTCGTTGAGGATCAGGATGATGTCCGCTTCGTAGTTGATCGCCGACGACCCACGCAGGTGGAAGTTGCGCAGACGCGAAGCCTTGAGGCCTTCCTTGTCGGCGGCCACGATGGAGACCATCGGCACTTCCTCGGTCAGGGCGATGTCCTTGAGGCCGTTGACGATGTAGGTGACCTTCTCGGACTCGTTCTCCGGCTCCGGATGCTGGGGGACCTTCTGCATGTAGTCCACGAAGACCACCAGGCGTCGGTCGCCGGACAGCTCACGATGCTGTTGCACGAGCTTGCGGATGTTCTCCACGGTGCTCGCGGACTGCGAGCCACGCAGCAGGAACAGGTTCTGGCCGTAGCGCGCGATGCGGTCCAGCGAGGGACGCAGTCGCGGGTTGTTGGCCAGCTGTGGCGCCGTCGTCCCTTCGGCCATCCACGTGCCCAGGATCTCCTTGCGGACGTCCTGGATCTTGATCGCGCCAGTCTTGTGGGGCAGGTGCGCGAGGGCCGACTCCATGGCGATGAGGCGGTTCATCAGGTACGCCTCGTCGTGCTCGAAGCAGATGTAGAGCACGTTGGCCTGTCCGCCCGAGGCGACGTTGCGGGCCATCTGGAGGGCCATCGTCGTCTTGCCGGTGCCCTGGGCGCCGCCGATCAGGAGCAGCTCCCCGGCGCGCAGGCCCGTGCCGATCGTCTTGTCCAGCGGTGTGAACCCAAGCGGCACAGCCTGGTACTCGGACAGTTTGCCGGTGGTCACCCGGTCGTTGAGATCGACGAGGACATCGAGAGCGGATCGCGGCGCCATGCTGCCGTTGTCCGTATCGAGCCGCCAGCTTGTGGTGCGGGCGGCGTTGGAGGCGTCAGTGGTCACGCGGTGGGTTCCTCCCCGGAGGCATGCGCTGGTGGCCGTGGTGCGGTCGCCGTAGCGTAGCACCGCGACGGCCCCGATTCACCCACCCGGACCGTGCTGGTCCGCACCACCACCGTGGGATGCGATCACTCGCCGGCAGCGATCCCGTCGAATGTCGCGGCGATGGCCCGGATCGCGCCCTCGTAGTTGGCGAGGTCCAGCCACTCGTTGGGCGCGTGGGCATTGTCATGGGGCTGTGAGAACCCGAGGAGCACGACCGGCAACCCGAGAATCCGCTCGAAGCTGGCCGTGACCGGGATCGATCCACCCTCACGGATGAGGACCGGAGCCTGCCCGAAGATCGCCTCGAGCGCCCGTTCCGCGGCGCGTACGAACGGATGGTCGGTCGACGTCTGGGACGGCCATCCGGCACCGAGGGACCGGACGGTCACGGTCACTCCGGGTGGGGCGATCTCGATCACGAAGTCGCGCAGGGCGGCGAAGATCGCGGCCGGATCCTGGGCCATCACCAGGCGACAGCTCACCTTGGCGTGGGCATGGGCCGGGATGATGGTCTTCGCGCCCTCACCCTGGAAGCCGCCCCAGATGCCGTTGACATCGAGCGTCGGGCGCGTGGCCCGGCGCTCGAGCGTCGTGTAGCCGGCCTCGCCGACGAGGGTCGCTACCCCGATCGCGGCCATATAGGCGGCCTCGTCGAAAGGCAGCGCCGCGATGGCCGCCCGCTCGGCGTCGCTCAGGGCCACGACGTCGTCGTAAAAGCCCGGGATGCGCACCCGTCCGTCCGGTCCCTTGAGTGCGGCGATGATCTGGGCGAGGGCATTGGCCGCGTTCTGGACGACCCCGCCGTACGAGCCTGAATGGACGTCGATGGGCGGGCCCTGGACGTCGATCTGGGCATACATCATCCCGCGCAGGCTCACGGTCAGGGCCGGGATGTTGCCCTCGAAGAACCCCGTGTCGCTGATGATCACGGCGTCAGCGGCCAGGCGCTCGCGGTTTGCTTCCAGCCAGCCGTCGAGGTGGGTGGACGAGCTCTCCTCCTCACCCTCGAAGACGTAACGGACGTTGATCGGCAGCGTTCCGCGCGTCGCGAGCAGCGCCGCGGCGGCCATCACGTGCGCGTGGACCTGGCCCTTGTCGTCCGCCGCGCCACGGGCAAGCATCCGCCCGTCCACGATGACCGGCTCGAAGGGCGGCGACGTCCACAGGTCGAGCGGATCGACGGGCTGCACGTCGTAATGCCCGTAGACGAGGATCGTCGGAGCGCCCGGCGCGTGCAGGTGATCGGCATAGACGACTGGGTGGCCGCCCGTCTCGGAGACCTCGGCGTGCTCCACGCCGGCCACGGTCAGCGCCTCGGCCAGCCACGCAGCGCAGCGTCGGACATCCGCCGCGTGCTCCGGCAGGGCGCCGATGCTCGGGATGCGCAGGAAGGCGCCATAGCTGTCGAGTCGGGCGTCACGCGTCGCCTCGAGGTGAGCGTCGAGGGCATGGTCGGCGGCGATCGAGGGAGCGGCGGTCGGATCGGGCATCGCTGGAGTCTAGCAACGCGCCAGGGAATCGAACGAGCGGGCCGTCACCGGCCCGCTCGTGTCCACTGTCGTTGACCTGACGATCAGGCCGGCTGGGGATCCGGGACCGGGATCGGCTGGCCGGGCCCGACGATCGTGCCCGCGCCGTGCCCGCGGTCCGTCGACTTGGGCGGAAGGTCCGTGAAGAGGGTCTCGAATTCAACGGCATCCACCGTCTCTTCGGCGACAAGCTTCTCGGCCAGGGCGACCAGGCGGGCGCGGTGGATGGTCAGGACCTCCGTCGCTCGCTCATAGGCCTTGTCGATGATCGCGCGGACCTCCTGGTCGATGGTCCGGGCGACCTCATCGCTGTAATCGCGCTGCTCACCCATCGATCGCCCAAGGAAGATCATCTCGTCGCGCTTCCCGAAGGACAGCGGGCCGAGCTTGTCGCTCATGCCGAACTCCGTGACCATGCGCCGGGCGAGGTTCGTCGCCTTCTCGATATCGTTGCTGGCGCCGGTGGTCGTGTCGCCGAAGATCATCCGTTCGGCGACGTTGCCGGCGAGCAGACCCGCGAGCTTGTCCTCGAACTCGGTCTTGGACTGGAGGTAGCGGTCCTCCTGGGGCAGGGCCATCGTGTAGCCGAGAGCCATGCCCCGGCTGATGATGGTCACCTTCGAGACCGGGTCACACTTGGGCAGGATGCGCTGGACGATGGCGTGACCGCCTTCGTGGTAGGCGATGATCGCCTTCTCCGCATCGCTGATGACCCGCGACTTGCGCTCCGGTCCGGCGATGATCCGCTCCAG
>JANOTJ010000494.1:0-5294 GCA_031416295.1 Chloroflexota bacterium | reverse complement strand
TGACCGTGTTCGGTCGGCAACTGCTGGTGGACCGGGTCGAGCTGGAGGGCTGGACGATCGCCCGGGCGGCGGAAGCCGCCGGGGTGACCCGCCAGACCGCGACGAAGTGGGTTCGCCGCTATCGCGACGAGGGCCTGGATGGACTCGAGGATCGGACCTCCCGCCCGGCTAATTCGCCCCGGGCACTCGAACCAGGCGTGGTCGGGGCGATCCTGCTGGCGCGCCACGAACTGGGCGTTGGACCGCATCGCCTGAGCCCGCTCCTGGGTGTGCCGCGCTCGACCATCGGCGACGTCCTGGAGCGCCACGGCCTGTCCCGCCTGGCCGACCGCGATCGACCGACGGGCATCCCCATCCGCTATGTCCGCGAGCGACCGGGCGAGCTGCTCCACATGGACGTCAAGAAGCTCGGGCGCATCCCCGACGGCGGCGGCCACCGCTTCCGCGGCCGTGGCCACGGTACGCCGCGGGCGCACCGCGGCTACGACTACATCCACCAGGTCGTCGACGACATGAGCCGGGTCGCCTATGCCGCGGTCTACCCTGACGAGCGCGGGACGACGTGCGCCGCGTTCCTGCGCGAGGCCGCGGCCCGGTTCGCGAGGCTGGGCGTGCGCATCGAGCGGGTGATGACCGACAACGCCAAGAACTACACCGCCTCGCGGGCATTCGCCCAGGCGCTCGCCGAGATCGGTGCCCGGCACCTGCGGACCCGGCCCTTCCGGCCCCAGACCAACGGCAAGTCCGAGCGCTTCAATCGGACCATGCTCGACGAGTGGGCCTACGCCCGCCCCTACACGTCGAACAACGACCGGCTCCTGGCCTTCGGGCCCTGGCTCGACCACTACAACCAGCAGCGACCCCACAGCGCGTTGGGCGGACTCACGCCGATGCAGGCTCTTGTCAACAACGTGTCCGGGAATCACAGCTAGGCCCAGGACCCTGGGTCAACGGGCGACAGCTTCGCGAGGAGGGAGTCATCGCCCCGCTCGATGCGACTGGCTGCCCGGACCCCGCCTGTCACGCCACCACCTTGACGGATGGCCGCGACCACGCATGATGGCGACCACGCTGTCGGACATCGAGTCGACGCGTCCAGTGGAGGCGACGTCGATGCGACACAAGAGCACGCTCATGCCGGTGGTGGCCGCGACAGTCATCGGCCTCATCGCCTCCGCCTGCGGTGCGGGCGGAGGGGGGGTCACGCAGCAGACGGGCCCCGTCACCCTCGAGGTGATGAACTTCGCGAACTACATGCCGGAAGACATCGCCGAGCGATTCAAGGCCGCGACCGGGCACACCATCAAGGTCACGCCCACGTCGTCGAATGAGGACACGATCGCGAAGCTCGAGGGGTCCCTGCCAGGGACCTTCGACATCGTCTTCATCACCAACCCCTTCGGTGAGGGACTGAACAAGGCCGGCAAGCTCGAGACGCTCGACCAGTCCAGGATCCCGAACCTCTCCAACCTGTACGCCGAGGCCACGCAGATCGCGACTGATCCCGGCAACAAGTACTCGGTCCCGTACTCGTGGGGCACGACCGGCATCTGCTACCGCTCGGATCTGGTGAAGGACACCGAGATCGACAGTTGGAAGGACCTGCTGGAGCCGAGCGCCGAGCTCGCCGGCAAGATCACCATGATGGACGAGGAGCGCTGGCTGATGATCCCGGCCTTGAAGGTCCTGGGTTTCTCGGGGAATTCCACGAACCAAGCCGAGCTCGACGCCGCCGCCGACCTGTTGATCAAGGCGAAGAAGACCCTGCTCGGGTACGACGCGGAGACGTTCTACACGAAGCTCGACAGCGGTGAGGCCGTGGCTGTCCACGGCTGGGATGGCTGGTGCAACTACGCCGCTGATCCCAACGTGAAGTGGGTACTGCCGAGCGAGGGCTCCGACCTGTTCGTGGACACGATGGTGATCCCCAAGGGCTCGCCGCGCCTCGAGGCCGCGCACCAGTTCATCGATTTCATCCTCAAGCCAGAGAACGGGCAGTGGGTCGCCGAGAACATCCTGTACAAGGTGCCGAACAAGGCGGCGATGGATGCCCTGGACCCGGCGCTCCTCGAGAAGTACCCGAACATGGCGATCACCCCGGCCGAGCTGCTCAAGCAGGAATCGTTGCGTGACCTTGGCGAGGGCCAGACGCGCTTCACGGAGGCCGCGACGCGGGTCAAGGCGGGTTCGTAACGCCTGGGCCTGACCGTCGGGCCGTGACGGCATGAGCGATCGCGCGGGACTCGTCCGAGCCCTGTTGGCTCGCCGAGACGGGAAGCTGGTCCTCCTGCCCGCGTTCCTGTGGTGGGCTCTGCTGCTGATCACGCCCATCGCGCTGGTCCTGGTCAGCTCGTTCTTCCGGCGTGGTCCGTTCGGCGGCGTGGTCTACGAGTTCACCCTGGACAACTACATCCGCGCCCTGGACCCGCTGTACGTGGGCGTCCTCGTGTACTCCGTCCAGATCGCGTCCATCACCACAGCGATCTGCCTGTTGATCGGGTTCCCGGCCGCCTGGTTCATCGCGACCCGCGCGAGCCCGCGGGTTCGCACCGCCCTGCTCATCCTTGTCGTCCTGCCGCTCCTGACGAACTTCCTGATCCGGACCTATGCCTGGATCGTGCTGTTGAACCGGGAAGGGGTGGTCAACAAGACGCTCCAGGCGGTGGGTCTCACGGACGCTCCACTGTCCCTCCTGTACAACGACTTCGCGGTCGTGATGGGACTCGTCTATGGCTATCTGCCGCTGATGATCCTGCCCCTGTACGCGGCGCTCGAGCGGATCAACCCGGACGTTCGCGAGGCGGCGCTGGATCTTGGGGCGCGCCCGCTGCGTATCCTGCGCACGGTGACCATCCCCCTGGTCCTGCCCGGGATCGTCGCCGGCTGCGTGTTCGTGTTCGTGCCCTCGCTCGGGAACTTTCCCGTGCCCCAACTGCTGGGCGGCGGTCGTCGGATCATGGTCGGCAACCTCGTCAACCAGCAGTTCCTGGAGGCCCGGGACTGGCCCTTCGGAGCGACCCTTGCGCTCATGCTCATGGTCATCCTGATGCTCCTGCTGGTCGTCCAGTCGCGGGTGTTGCGTCGGGAACGGGAGATCAGACTCGATGCGTGACGCGCGCGCCGGTTCAGCCGGCTGGCTCAAGCTCCATGTCGGCGTGCTGTTCGCCTTCCTGTACCTGCCCCTCGTCGTGCTTGTCGTCCTGTCCTTCAACGACGCCCAGCGCGCCGTGGTCTCGTGGCAGGGGTTCACGACCCGCTGGTACGGCGAGGTCTTCAGGAACCCGGAACTGCTGGGCGCCCTTGGAACGACGTTGGTCATCGCCGCCGTGGCCACCACCATCTCGGTCGTCCTTGGGACCCTGCTGGCCCTGGGCCTGGAGCGCTATACGAGGAGCAGCGTGGTCGACAGCGCCGTCTACTTCCCGCTTCTGGTCCCGGACATCGTGCTCGGCATCGCCCTGCTCTCGTTCTATTCCACGCTCCGGATCCCGCTCGGGGTCGTGTCCATCGTGCTCGCCCACTCGGTCTGGGGGATCGCCTTCGCGGCGGCCATCATCCGGACCAGACTGCGCGGTTTCGACCGCTCGATCGAGGAGGCGTCCCTGGACCTCGGCGTCCGGGAGGTCCCGACGTTCTTCCGGATCACCCTGCCGGTGATCCTGCCGGGCATCATCGCGGCTGCGCTCGTGGTCTTCACCCTGTCGGTCGACGAGTTCGTGATCGCCTACTTCACGGCTGGGCGCACCGTGACCTTCCCGATCCAGGTCTATTCCATGATCCGGTTCGGCGTTACCCCGGAGATCAACGCGGTGGCGACCCTGTTGCTCGCCTTCAGCATGGTCCTGGTGGTCGGTGCCCTGTACCTGAACCGTGGCCGCCCGGCGCCGGCCATCGATCCCGACGGAGCCATCACCACATGACCGCCGATCGGACGTCCGACGTCATCGTCATCGACCACGTCGTCAAGGAGTTCGGCGCCGTGCGCGCGCTCGACGACGTATCGCTGTCGATCCGCGAAAACGAGTTCTTCGCACTCCTGGGCCCCAGTGGCTGCGGCAAGACAACGCTCCTGCGCTGTCTCGGCGGATTCGAGCAGGTTACGTCCGGACGCCTGTTGCTGGACGACCGGGATCTGGTCGGGACGAAACCGTACGAGCGCCCGGTGAACATGATGTTCCAGTCGTACGCGCTGTTTCCGCACATGCGGGTGTGGGACAACGTGGCCTACGGCCTGCGCGCCGAACGGCTCCCCGCAGCGACCATCCGTGAGCGGGTCGAGAGCGTGCTGGAGACGGTCGGCCTGGGGACGCTCGGGGATCGGCGCCCGCATCAACTCTCGGGCGGCCAGCGCCTGCGCGTGGCCCTCGCCCGGGCAGTCGTGAAGCGCCCGCGAGTGCTGCTCCTCGACGAGCCGCTTGCCGCGCTCGACCGAAAGCTTCGAGGCGAGATGCAGATCGAGCTGAAGCGTCTGCAACACGAGGTCGGGATCACCTTCGTCGTCGTGACCCACGATCAGGAGGAGGCGCTGACGATGGCCGATCGCGTCGCGGTGATGAACCTCGGCCGGGTGATGCAGGTCGGCACGCCCATCGAGCTCTACGATCGGCCGGTGAACCACTTCGTTGCGGCGTTCATCGGCAAGACGAACTTCCTGCGCGGCGTCGTCGCCGCCGGGGGGATCAACGTGGCGCCGCACGGGTTGCTCAGGACCGCGCCATCGAGCCTGACCACCGGGACCGAGGCATACCTCGCCATCCGACCCGAGAGCGTCCGCCTGTCCGCTCCGGAGGACGTCCCCGCTGCGGATCAGGTTTCGTTGCCGGCGACCGTCGAGGCGGTGGCCTTCGTGGGATCGCAGGTGCACACCCATCTGCGACTCGATGGGGCGGATGCGGTGTTCGTGGTGACGTCGAGCACACGCCACGGCGTACCGGCCGCTGGCCAACGGATGCGACTCACCTGGCCGATCGACGAGGGACGCGTCCTCGCGGGATGAGAACGGAGGCACGATGACGAGCGAGGCCGGATCGATCTATTGCTCCCGGAGCGATGCCCGGACCTGGGCCGCGGACACGGACGTCGGCGGGTCGGCGCACATGCTCTTCGACCACGACCGCGCCAAGGCCGGCCTGTGGAGGGCCGACCCGGGCGACCATCGCGGCCTGGTCGAGGTGGAGATCCCGGCCCGCGAGACGATCCTGGTCGTCGAGGGCCGCGTGCGCGTCAGCATCGACCGTGGGGCACCGTACGACCTTGGGCCCGGTGACATGCTGTCGATCCCGGAACGGTCGCTG
>JANOTJ010000493.1:0-6866 GCA_031416295.1 Chloroflexota bacterium | reverse complement strand
GTCGATCGCCTGGCGTGGACCCGCGTCGGGACGGGCTTGACCGGCGAGATGGCCGCGGCCGCTGAGGCGGCGGCCGAGCCGACCTCCCTGACCGCGTCGACGACGACGTCCGCGGCGGAGCCTGCGGCTTCACGGAGCCGGTCACCCATGCGCGCGACCAGGCCGGCGACATCGGCCGCAGCCGCGGAGGCCTGGAGGCGACGCTTGGCGACTTCCTTGCGGCTCTTCTTCTCCTGCGCGACAGCCAACTGTCGGAGGCGCTTGGACTCGACTTTGCGTGCGTCGACGAGTTTGCGCTCGAGCTTCTTGAGCCCCCTGCCGGCCTTCCTGGTCAGCGGTCCCAGCGCGCCAGCCACCGCCTCGACGGCATCGCTTGCTCCGTGATCTGCGCCCTTGCCGGCCATCCGCGCCACCTCCACTACGTCCCTTGGGCGCTGATGGTGGCAGATGCGGCCCCAACGGTCGAGGCCGCGACGCTGCCCGAGCCCAAAGACGAACAGCTCGTTAACGCGTTCACAACATCGGGTTAGCGTCGTGCACGCAATGTCGGGACAATGGTCGCCCAGCCCGCTCCGACGATGCCTCCGGCCGAGTCCAGGCCCGACCGCTGTCCATGGCTCGCGCTTGGCGACGGGCGGGCCGGTCGCGTCGCTCGTCGAGAACGGCGCCGAGGGGCGGCTGCACGTGACCTCGGATCCCGGCGCATTCGAGCGAACGCTGATCGAGCGTCGGCCGCGGATCGCGCTCATCGCCACGCCTCCGGGCCGGGCCGCGGACCTCGAGCTTGCCCTGCGCGAGCGTCGGCGACGCCCGTCATTGCGGATCGTCCACATCAGTCGCGTCGAGGACATCGACGCCCGCCTCGCGGCGCTCCGCGCAGGCGTGGACGAGGCCGTCTCCGACCTCATCGACCCGATCGAGCTGCTCGGGCGCATGGAGCTCCTGGAATCACGGGTCATGGCGCCGGCGCGGCACGTCCTGGCCGTGGCCGACGGCGTCGGCCTTGACCTCGTGGCCCACGAGGTGCGCCGCCACGGCGAGCTCGTCCACCTGCGTCCCAAGGAGTTCCAGCTCCTGGCGCTCCTTGCCGCACATCCAGGCCGGGCGTACACGCGGCGCCAGATCCTGGATCGCGTCTGGGGTCATGACCACGAGGGCGACCCGCGGACGGTGGATGTCCACATCCGCTGGCTTCGCTCGAAGCTCGAGCCCGACCCCGACGTGCCCGCGCACCTGGTCACGGTGCGAGGGGTCGGCTACCGCCTGGATCCGTCGTCCCGTTAACGGAGTCTTAACGGACCGAACACCTCCCGTTGACACCCGCTGGCCACGCTGCGAACCGTCAGACAGGGAGGACCGTCCATGTTGACCCGCGCCGGAGGGCGCGACCTGCAGGAGGAACATCACGTGACGATCACGAACCCGAAGCGCATCGGCGCGCTGGCACTCGTGGCGGCCTTCGCCATCGGCGCCTGCGGCGGCGGCGGCGCGACCAAGTCACCGAGCACCGCGACCGACGCTCCGGTCGCCACCGACGGCCCCGCTGCCAGCGACGCCCCGGCGGGCGTCAGCGGCAACATCATCGTCGCCGGCTCGTCCACGGTCGAGCCGATCTCCACGGGCGTCGCCGAGGCGCTCAAGGCCGCCAACCCCGACTTCAACTACGTCATCACGGGCGAAGGCACCGGCGACGGCTTCAAGCGCTTCTGCAGCGGTGAGACCGACATCAGCGACGCCTCGCGCAAGATCAAGGACGAAGAGGCGGCAAACTGCGCCACCGCCGGCGTGGAGTACGTCGAGATCAAGGTCGCCGTGGACGGCATCAGCATCCTGACCGCAGTCGCCAACGACGCGGTCAACTGCGTGTCCTTCCCGGACATCTACGCGCTCGTCGGCCCGGAGTCCACGGGCTTCAGCAACTGGAACCAGGCGGCCCCCATCGCGACGGCGCTCGGCTCGAGCACCGCGTTCCCGGACGCCGACCTGTCCATCTTCGGCCCGGGTGAAGAGTCCGGCACCTTCGACAGCTTCGTCGAGCTCGTGATCAGGGGCGCAGCCGAGGCCCGAAGCATCCCCAAGGAGCAATGGACCACCCGCCCCGACTACACCGCGAGCGCCAACGACAACGCGATCATCGAGGGTCTGTCGGGTTCGCCGACCTCCTTCGGCTGGGTCGGGTTCGCCTTCTACGAGGAGAACCTGGACAAGGTCAAGTCGTTGGGCGTCTCTGAAGAGGCGGGCGGCGAGTGCGTCGTCCCGACCGCGGAGACCATCGCCGACGCCAGCTACCCCATCGCGCGGGATCTGTACATCTACGTCAACAAGGCCAAGGCTGCGGACAACACCGCGGTCGCCGCCTTCGTGGACTACTACCTCGCCGAGGGCACCATCTCGACGGTCCTTGAGACCGTCCCGTATGTGAACCTCGCCCCCGCCGCTCTCGCCGAGTCCCAGGCCGCCTGGACCGGGCGCTAGCCACCCACCCACTCCTCGAACCGGTCGGGCCAGCTCGGAGGCCCGGCCGGTTCTCCTTTCCCCTCCCCGCTAGACTGCGGGAAGTCGTCCCCGTGGTGAGGCAGCCATGAGCGCAGTACCAGGTGCGGTAGGTCCACGATCCCTGCAGGGCTCGGCCCAGCGTCGTCGCAGCGAACGGACGGTGCGAGCCGTGCTGATCAGCGCCGCGATCGTGTCCGTGTTGATCAGCGCCGGCATCGTCGTGTCCCTGATCTTCGAGGCGATCTCGTTCCTCACCCAGATCGAGCTCGGCGACCTGTTCGCCGCCGGCTGGTTCCCGAGGCGGGGCATCTTCAGCATCCCGACCGTCCTCGCGGGGACGCTCATCGTCACCCTCATCGCGATCCTCATCGCAGCCCCGATCGGGCTGCTCTCCGCGATCTATCTGTCCGAATACGCGGCGCCACGCACCCGCACCATCGTCAAGCCCATCCTGGAGATTTTGGCCGGCATCCCGAGTGTCGTCCTCGGCTTCTTCGCCCTCATCTGGATCGGCCCGAACATCGTCCAAGCGTTCTTCGGGGCGCCCACCCCGTTCAGCCTCGCGGCCGCCGGCATCGGCGTCGGCATCCTCGCCATCCCGCTCGTGGCCTCTGTCTCGGAGGATGCGATGCGAGCGGTCCCCGTCGGACTCCGCGAAGCGTCGTACGGGCTAGGCGCCAAGCGCCTGACGACGAGTCTCGAGGTCGTCGTGCCGGCGGCCATCTCGGGCATCGTCGCGGCGCTCATCCTGGCTATCTCGAGGGCAATCGGAGAGACGATGGTCGTGGCCGTGGCCGCCGGCGCGACCGGCGGGTCGTTGTTCACCCTCGATCCGCTCGGCCCGGGCCAGACCCTGACCGCGGCGATGGCCTCGCTCGCGACCGGCTCGGATAACGTCGTGGGTGACGGAGCCGCGTTCCTGAGCCTGTTCTTCCTTGGCTTCGTGTTGTTCGTGATGACCCTCGGGCTCAACGTCCTGGGCGACGTCTTCGTGCGGCGCACCCGCCAGCGGTACTAGAGGGCCCATCGATGAGCACTCCCCAGTCCATCGCCGCCCCAGCCATCCGGCGAAGCCTCAGCAGGGGCAGTCCAGACATCGCCGGGGCCGCCTTCTCGCTGATCCTGCTGCTCAGCCTGCTGTTCTCCCTGGCCATCCTGGGGATCCTGATCGGCGACCAGTTGACTCGCGGGATGCCGGTCTTCGCAGAACGGGGCGTCGGGTTCCTGACGTCCTCACTCTCCAGCAATCCCGCCAACGCGGGCGTCATCCAGGGACTCATCGGCACAGCCATGCTGGCCGTGATGGTCGCCCTGTTCGCCTTTCCGATCGGGATCCTGACCGCGATCTACCTCGAGGAATATGCGACCCCGAACCTGCTGACCCGATTCATCGACATCAACATCCGCAATCTCGCGGGCGTTCCCTCGGTCGTATACGGTCTGCTCGGCCTGGCTATCTTCGTGGGCGCATTCAGCACACTCGGTATCGGCAATGGCCGCAACATCATCACCGGAGGCCTGACCCTGGCGGTGCTCATCCTGCCGCTCGTGATCATCACCTCGGCCGAGGCGATCCGGGCGGTCCCCAACGCGATCCGCGAAGCCGGCTACGGGATCGGGGCGTCACGCTGGCAGGTCGTGCGCGGCCTCGTCCTGCCGTCCGCGGTCCCGGGCATCTTGACCGGCACGGTGTTGTCGCTGTCGCGAGCGCTCGGCGAGACCGCGCCGCTGATCGTCGCGGGAGCGGTGCTCGGCTCGTTCTCCACGGGCGGCTCGATCACGGATCTGTTCGGTGGGCCCTACTCGGCGCTGCCGGTGATCGTGTACGACTGGGCGCGCAAGCCCCAGGAGGAGTTCCGCGCGTTGACCTCAGCGGCGATCATCGTGCTACTGGTCGTGACGTTCCTGGCCAATGCCTTCGCGATCCTGCTGCGCAACCGATACGACCGGCGCTGGTAGGCCATGCCGACGCCGTCCTGTCCGACCCGACCATGACCGACAACGAGGAGCCCGTGGCTTCACCACCGCCGCCCGAGGGAACCGCCATGACCGATGTCCTGTCCGAGCCGGCCGCCCCTCCCAGCGCTGCGACCAGTCGTCGGATCGAAGTCGTGCCCTCGGCCGGTGCCGATTCCGAAGACGCCCCGGCCCTGCCCCTGATCCTGACCCTGCGCGATGTTGCCTTCTATTACGGCGACTTCCGGGCCGTGAAGGACGTGAACATCGATGTCCCCGCGCACCGGATCACGGCGCTCATCGGCCCGTCGGGTTGCGGCAAGTCCACCCTGCTGCGCGCGATCAACCGGATGAACGACCTGATCCCGGGAACCCGCCTCGAGGGGCGCATCCTGTACCAGGATCAGGATCTGTACGCACCCAGCGTGGATCCAGTCGAGGTCCGGCGGCGCATCGGCATGGTCTTCCAGAAGGCGAACCCGTTCCCGAAGTCGATCTACGACAACGTCGCCTTCGGCCCGCGAGTCATGGGCTTCAAAGGTGACCTGGACGGGCTCGTGGAGACCAGCCTCCGGCGCGCGGCGATCTGGAACGAGGTCAAGGACAAGCTCAAGCAATCCGGCTTGTCCCTCTCTGGCGGCCAGCAGCAGCGCCTGTGCATCGCCCGGGCCATCGCCACGTCACCCGAGATCATCCTGATGGACGAGCCGTGTTCGGCGCTCGATCCGCGGGCGACCCTCCAGATCGAGGACCTGATGGCCGAGATCAAGGAGGAGTACACGATCGTCATCGTGACCCACAATATGCAGCAGGCGGCGCGGGCGTCGGACTTCACCGTGTTCATGAACATGGCCGAGGACCGCGCAGGCTACGTGGTCGAGCAGAGCGCGACCGTCGGCATCTTCACCAACCCCAAGAACCAGATGACCGAGGACTACGTCTCCGGTCGGTTCGGCTGAGACCGGAGAGCGACATGACCGACCAGCAGCACGAGCCGGTCACGACCGGCGTCGACGATCAGGTCGAGGCCCTTCTCGAGACGGCCCGCGATAGCGCACCGACGCCATCCGTCCAGGCCCGACGCGACCCGCTCGATCGAGAAGAGCAGGTGATCAAGGACGCGGTCCTGCGCATGGGAGCGCTGGTCGAGGATGCGATCCGGGAAGCCGCGCGGGCCCTCGTCGGGCATGATCCGGTCGTGGCCCTCGAGGTGGTCACGGGCGATGCCTTCATCAATGAGGCCCAGCGCGGCGTCTCGCGCCTCATCTCGGTGGCCATCGCGACCCAGCAGCCCGTCGCCCGCGACCTGCGTTACCTGCTGACCCTCGATCACGTGACCTACGAGCTCGAGCGCATCGGCGATCACGCCTCATCGGTCGCCAAGCAGGTCATCAAGCTCGCCCCGGAGCCGCCCCTCAAGCACTACGTGCACCTGCCCGAGATGGCGGAACGCTCTGCCGTGCTCGTCCACGGTGTCCTGCGCGCCCTGGTGGACGCCGACGCCGTCAAGGCCCGCGAGATCGCGGTGCTCGACGACGAGATCGATCGGCTGTACCACGCGACCTTCGACGAGGTCGTGGAACTGATGCGCCAGGACCCGGCGAACGTCGAGCGCGGGACGCGGATCATCATCGCCAGCCACTACCTGGAGCGCATCGGCGACCGGGCGACGAACATCGCCGAGGACATCGTGTACCTCGTCACCGGCGAAGTCGAGGACCTCAACCCATGAGCGAGACCACGCCCATCCGGGTCCTCTTCGTGTGCACCGGGAACTCCGCCCGGAGCGTGATGGCCGAGGCGCTGCTGCGCCATCACGGCAAGGATCGCTTCGAGGTCCACAGCGCCGGCACGGAGCCCAAGGGCATCAACCCGCTGACCCTGCGCATCCTGGCCGAGGCCGGCATCGATGCCTCGTTCGCCCGCTCCAAGTCCGTGACCGAGTTCCTCGGCCAGTCCTTCGACTACGTCGTCACGGTGTGCGACCAGGCCCGCCAGAGCTGCCCGGTCTTCCCGGGCGTCCACGAGTCCCTGCACTGGGGCTACGAGGACCCGGCCGCCGCCGAGGGCTCCGAGGAAGAGCGCCAGGCCGTCTTCCGCAAGGTCTTCATCCAACTGGCCGAGCGCGTCAAGCAGTTCGCGGTCGTCACCGTGCGCCAGCCCGCGTGACGTTCCTGCACCTGCTGCGGCACGCACACGCCGGCGACTCGACGACCTGGGATGGTCCCGACGCGGTCCGGCCGCTGAGTGACAAGGGTCGCGCGCAGGCGGACCGGCTGGGTCACTTCCTGGCCGACCTTGGGTTCGCCCCGGACGTCGTCATCACCTCGCCCCTGGTCCGGGCCGTCCAGACCGCCGAGATCGTGAGCGCCCTGCTGGGGGCGTCGCTGGCCATCGACGATCGCCTCGGCGGG
>JANOTJ010000492.1:0-1531 GCA_031416295.1 Chloroflexota bacterium | reverse complement strand
GCCGCAGCAGGGCGGCCACGTCCCAGTCGTTGATCGGCTTGCGGCCCACCATCCGGTCGTCACCCAGATGGTGGCGCGCCATCTCGTCCGCCTGCCCCGGGTGCAGGTTCTCAAACTCGCGCTCGACGAACGGCGCGAGCCCAGCACGGAGCAGCTCCATCGCCTTGCCGACGCGCTCCTGGTTCGTGATCGCCATGGACTACGTCCTTCCCGGCGATTCGGGCTGAACGGGGATGTCCTCCGGCTGGATCCACTCCACATGAGCGTCCCGCCAGACCGCGACGGGATTGCCGGCGAGCTTGTGGCGCCGGAGCGCCTCCTGGACGGCCTCTCTCAGGGCACGCACTGTGCGCGGGATGTCATCCGCGCGCTCGGCGGGGGTGAGATCAGTTTGCTGAATGTCGCTCATCGCTCTTTTCCTTCAGGTTCTCCCAGGCGTTCGGGTCCGCAATGACAGTGTTCATCCCGGCTGGACGCCAAGCGAGTAGTCGAGGGCCGGCCAGATCCGCATTGTCGTAGACCTGCCAACTATCAACCAAGCCCGAGTAGAGGGTGAGCAGGTTCGTCAGCCCGGCAGCGAAGCGCCGCCGCACGACGTCCTCCGGAACGTGATGCCCTCCCTGTCGGACTCGTTCGGCGACCCGCGCCACCGCAAGCTCGGGGTCCGGCAAGGACACGAAGATCAGGTGGACGCGGTATCCCGATGCACGAAGCTCTCGCAGCCAACGCGCATGCCCCCGTCCGGCGAGCGTCGTCTCGAACGCGAAGTCTCGGCGCTCACGCGCCAGAACGTGCAGCCGCTCCAGCATCACGCGGCCCGCGGCGACCGCCACCGCCTCGGGCCGGTAGGCCGACAGGCCTTGGGCGATGGTGTCGGCGTTGACGAACTCTTCCACCGCCAGCGCTTCTCTGAGTAGCCGCGCCGCGCTCGTGCTCTTGCCCGCGCCGTTGGGCCCGGCCAGCACGACGACCAGAGGCGTGCGCAGGGCCATGGCCTATGCCCCCGTCTCGTCGAACAGGCCGCCCTGGACGGCCGTGGGCTGGCCGTCCTCGCGGGCGAGGCGGGCGATCTCCGGCCAGCTCTGGACGAGGCCGTTGTAGGCGAGCGCCTCGGCCGCGCGCTTCTTGCGCTCGCACAGGGTGTAGAGGCGGTAGGCCAGCTCGCGGCCGACCTCGGCCTTGGCGCCGAGCTTGGCGACGAGTTCGGCCGCCGCGCCTTCGCCGCCGCTGGCGAGCACGCGGATGAGCTGGTGAACCATCTCCCAGGCGGTGAGGCGCGGGTCTTTCGTCGGATCCCAGTCGGCGGGCAGCTCCTCGGGCCGGAGCAGCCGCACCTTGCCGCGCTTCGATTCGAGGATGCCGGCCTCGACCATCCCGGCGACGCTCGTGTTCTTGGACTTGCTGAGCTGCTCGGCCACGCCGTACTCGCCCTCGGCGAAGCCCGACTGCTCGAACCAGGTCAGCGCCCAGCGGCTGTCGGCGTCGAAGTCGCCTTCCTGCTCGGCCAGCGCCTCGTCGAGCGTCTGGTTGA
>JANOTJ010000491.1:0-10583 GCA_031416295.1 Chloroflexota bacterium | reverse complement strand
GATGCCCTGCATCTGGCGGCGGCGGAGCGAGCTGGAGGTCGGTCGGCGCCGATCGTCACGTTCGATGTTCGGCTCGGGCAAGCTGGTCGGTCTCTTGGGTTCGTGGTGATCGGGTCATAGCCGACGGCACGCCTCGGCGCCTATCATCCAAGTGCGCGGCCTTGCAACGATCGCCCGTTGCCCGTGGCCATGAGAAAGTACCTTGAGTTCCAGCGATCGGCTCAGAACTTGAGCATCAACGTCGACGTGTACCTCGCCTCGTCTCTCTCTCCGCGGGCTCTGACCTGAATCTGAAGACAGACGTCCGCAACACCCTCCCGAAGTGGAACGAAGTGGCCGCGCGGAACCCCCATCTGCAGGAAACGACTTCCACGTCCAACGAAGAGATCTGGGTTGCGAGGGCAAACCTCGAAAACGACCCCTCGATCGCGGGTTTTGCGAACCTGTCGAACATCGGGGCTGCGCCGAACTACCGCATTCAGTCTGTTGTCGTCTACTTCAATACCCTTACTACCTGCAACAGAAACATGGACTTCGGCTGCGCGCCGGTCGGAACAGGCAGCGTGTGCTGGGCAGATGCCCGGTATGTCTCGGTTCACGAGTTCGGGCACGGCGAGGCGCTCGTCCACGTCCACAAGAACGAGTCCTTCGCTTCGGTCATGCGCAATGACTTTTCAGTCACCCCACATGGTTGGCGGCCAGCGGCAGACGATCACAACGGAATCATCGGCATCTATGGAGCCTATCCATGAGTAAGGTCGATGCGAAGCTCCCATTCGGGGCCATGTTGCTGGGGGTCGGCGTGGTCCTTGTCGGGATCCTCCTGGCTCGTCCCGCTTCCCCCGGAAGCCCAGTCGGCGGGCCACCCTTGGCCGTATCGCCGGAACCTACGGGACGGACTGCGGTCGTTGTCGCTGCTACTCCATCCGCGGCCGCGGAGCTAAACGCAGAAGTTCCTTTGGATCCCGCCGTTGCGCCGCAGGAGCCTAGCGGGGAATGCACGATGAACACCGGGATCATTGACCGCATCCCGACGCCGATCGAGACGACGGCTGCGATGTCCTCGGCGGTAGTCCAGGGTCGCATCGAAGCCATCGGCAAAGCACAGTGGAATACGGTGGGAGGCAAGCTTCCCGAAGGAGAGCACATCACCGGCTTGGACGTGATGCGCCTCATTAGCGTGCGCGTCGATGCCGTGCTGCGTGGCGATCCGACCACGACGACCTTTTGGATCTCTGGCGGCAGTATCGGTTGCCATTTGTTCAGCGTCACGGGGCACGAATTGGAAGCAGGTCAGGAGTACCTCTTCTTCCTGGCGAACTTCGACCCAGCATCGGGGATCAGGGGCACGATGCGCGTCAGGCAGGCTTGGTCGGTCACTGATGGGAAGGTCACGACTCCGTCCGACGGCGATCTGCCGGCCCAGGTACTAGCGGAACGGATCTCCGATCGATCTCCAGGGCGACGCATCGGCGGCCCGTTTGCTCGGCCGCGATGATCGTCGTGCCTGACCCCGCGAACGGCTCATAGACGAGGTCACCTAGGCTCGAGCTGTTGGCCAGGGCGCGGACTACGAGCTCGACGGGCTTCGTGGTCGGATGCGGTTCGGACCGACGTGGCCGCGGGATCTCCCAGACCGTGTCCTGAGTGCGACCGCCATGGAATGCGTGGGCAGCACCGTCCTTCCAGCCGTAGAGGACGCTCTCGTGCCGCCAGTGATAGTCCTGCCGGCCCATCACGAACACGTCCTTGACCCACACCAGCTGCTGGCGCAGCTGGAGCCCGGCGTCCTCGAGGGCCATCCGGAACACCGTCTCCATGTCCCCTGAGGGCGAGGCCACGTAGAAGGCCCCACCCGGCTCGAGGGGAGCGCCACGGAGGGCGGCGGTGACGAGCGCCCGCGTGGCCTCGGGCGTCATCGCATCGTTGGCGATCTCGAGGCCATCGGTGCGACGGTGGCGGGCGACGGCCTCCTCCACGGACAACTTGGTCTGATATGCCACGCCATACGGGGGATCCGTCCAGACGATGTCGCACGCCGTGTCGGTCCCGAAGGCTCGGCGCACCTGCTCGGGGTCCGTCGAGTCCCCGCACAGCAGGCGGTGGTCACCGAGCCGATACATGTCGCCTGCTTTGACCCACGGCTCCTCAGGGAGGTCGGGGGCGTCGTCCGGGTCGACGAGCCCGGCTCGCAGGGTCTCGGTCTCCTGTTGCCGCGCCAGGTCATCGAGGAATGCCCGGAGGTCAGCGTCGGCAGGATCGAGCGTCGCCAGCAACGACTCGAGCGCCGTCGCTTCGGCGTCAGCCATCGCGCCGATCGGATCGAGGGTGGCGAGGACCAGCGCTTCCTCTTCCTCGCTGAGCTCGACGTACGTCACCGGCACCGTGCGCTCGTCGCGGGCCAGGGCCAGCTCGATTCTCAGGTGCCCATCGACCACCTTGCCCGTGGTCTGGTTGACGATGACCTCGGTGACCCAGCCGACCTCGGCAAGGGCACCAGCGATGGCGCGCTGCTGCTCGCTAGGATGCGTCCGCCAGTTGCGCGGGTTGGGCACGAGCTCGGCCGGAGAGACCTCAGCGTGGCCGGTGATTCGGGAGCGCCACGGCGAACGGGCTTCGGTCATCTCGTCGCGCCTGAGGTGCGTGTTCGTGAACCCTGTACGCTTCCGTGACTCCGCGGGGGGAGAGGGGAACGCTGCAAAGGGGGGCTTGGTGCGACGCATCACGTGGGGACTCGGGCTGGCGCTGGCGAGTGCCGCTGTCATCTCCGCCTGCACCTCGAGCGCACAGGTGATCGTGGTCAATCGGACAACCGTGGGCCTGGCGCTCCTGCCTGGGGTCATCGTGCCCGCCTGCGACAAAGCCGAGTTCACGAAGGAGCAGATACAGGCCGGGACGGATCGGTTCGTGTTCGGCGACCTCGAGGATTGGGTGCCCGAAGGTGCGGTCGAGTACACCGTCCCGTGGGTGCCCCGGCGCGCCGGCGATACCCGTCCGGACATCATCCTCGTGACGTCGGCGGGAGCCGAGGCTGGTGGTCTCTTCGTGCCCGGCGTCGAACCGTGCGAAGGCGAGCCACCGCCTTTGGAGGAGTGACGTTTGCCAGACGCCTCCGAACCTCAGCCGACGCTCCGGCCGACGGCCGCCTCCCACTCATCGCGGCCCTCGATCGGGATGACGATGGGTGTTAGCGCGTGTCCGGTACCTGTCGGGCGCGCCGAACATGCGGTCATCCCTTGTCTGACGCCGCCTCTACGGGCAGTCCGGCGGCGGCCCAGGCTTCGAAACCGCCGATGATGTCCGTCGCTCGAGTGAAGCCGAGGTCGCGCAACGTGGCAGCCGCGAGGCTCGAGCTGTAACCCTGGGCGCACACCAGGACGACCTGGCGCGCGGGATCGGACAGGCGCGTGTCGTGGCAGCCCGACCTGGGATCAGTGCGCCAAAACAGGACCGACAGCGGGATGTGCACCGAGCCGGGGATGCGGCCGCTCTCGCGACGAAGTTCGGGGCAGCGGGTATCGACGACGATCGCCCCATCGTCGACCAACGCGGCGTACGCCGCCGCAGGGTCCAGACGGTCCAGTCGCGCCCGGGCGGCCTCCAGAAGATCGGTGATGGTTCGTCGCGCCCCCATCAACTCCGCTCCAGATGATCGGTCGTCGCTCATCGTGATGCGTCCTCGATGAGGCCGCGGTGTCGGGCGATCCAGGCGGCCGTCCGCGGCGCGGCCCCGGCGTCGCCATCAAGCTGGGCGCTGAGCGCACGAAGGTCCGTCAGGGTGTCCAGATCCGACCATGCTGCCAAGTGCTCCACGGACCAGCCGGCCGAAGCAAGGCCAGCGCGCGTGGCTTCCAGGGCCTTGTCGCCGCCCATCGCCACGTCGAAGGTCGCGCGGAGGCGACGGGCCAGTCGCGCCCGACGTCGTCGCCGAACGGGCCGGGGCAACCAGCGGGGGGCGCCGCGCCAGCTGAGTCCAACGAGGTGATAGCCACCGTCCGCACTCGGACCCAGGACGGCATGATCTCGGCGTCCCCGAAGCCTGGCGAGCGCGTCGGTGGCGTAGGTCGAGGGAATCGACGGCACGTCTCCGGCCACGGCGATGGCTCGGTCCGTGCCACGGTCGAAGGCGGCCAGGAACGCCTCCGCCAGCGCGGCCGGCAGGCCGGCATCGCGTTGGACGATCGGTGTCCAGGCACGCCCGACGATGTCCGCAACGGGGGTCACGTCGGCCGGCCGCGGCAACATCACGAGTGACTCGGACCGGCCGACGGTCGCGGCACCCATCAGGTTGGAGCCACCGTCGGCGAGGACGGCCGTCCACAGATCCGCGGTCCGCTCAGCCCCGAGATCCGATGCAATGCGTGTCTTGGCATGTCCCACCCCGGGCGCCTTGGCTATCAACACGATGACCGGCCGAGGACGTGTGGCCTGGAAGGCGACTCGGATCATCGCCAGGCCAGCCTTGACCGACGCCCGCGGCGACCCTGACACCTTGCTGGCCCCGCCGCGACGCTGGCGGAACGCGACAGGTACCTCCCGGATGCGGATCGATGGGTCCGCCAGGGCTCGCGCGACGAGCTGGACCGTCCAGCCGTACCCGGATTCCTCCAGGCGAAGGCGCTCCAGCACCTCCGTCCGCAGCGCCTTGGCCGGCGGCAGATCGTGGATCCGTCGACCAGTCCGGACCGACAGGGCCATCGCCACGAGGATATTGCCCAGGCGAGCGTGCCACGGCATCGCCCCGCGTTCGATACGATCCGCAGGCCGGCGGCCGAGTGCCACGTCGCACGTCTCCAGCGCCTCCACGAGCTGGCTCATCTCCTCCCCGATGCAGGACCCGTCGCCGTCCAGGAACACGACTGCGTCGTGACAGTGCGGTCGAATCGCCGCGGCCCGCTCAGCACCGGTCAAACAGGCGCGCCCATACCCTCGTCGCGGTTCGTCCAGGACGAGCGCGCCGGCCGCCTCGGCCACGTTCTGCGTGCCGTCCTGGGAGCCGCCGTCGACAACGAAGACACAGCACGCTCCGGCCGCCGCCAGGCCCGTCACGACGTCATGGATGGCGTCGCGCTCATCGATCACCGGGATGACCGCCGCGAACCGGCGGTTCACGGCGCGACCCCGACGGGTTGTGGACCCCACAGCACGAAGCGCCCGTCATCGGCCACGATGGGGCGACCACTCACCGGGAGCCAGGCGAGGATGCGATCTCGTTGCGCTGCGGAAGCGCGACTGGGCGACCACGCCTCACGGTCGATGATGATGAACGCCGGCCTAGACGGAAACCCGGACCCGGTGAGCCGGCGGATCGCCGTGCGGGACGCGAGCGGGGTGACGAGGCCCTCGTCGGTCACCAGGGGAGCATCCGCTGGGACTTGCGCCGCGATCGCACGAAGCACGTCGATCGCCGACGCGCGACCGAGGAACACGGGATCGTCCTTGAACGGCGGGATCGATCCCTGGACCCACCCACCCAGGAATGCGGGGGTGGCGATGACCAAGAACACGAGAGGCCCGAGCCACGCGGACCGTCGGGCCGAGGAAGATCCACGTTCCCGTCCGGCGTGGGCACACCGGCGTCGTCGGGACTCGGCGATCGCCAGCGCTCGACGCCCACCCATCGCCGTCGCGGCAAGCAGCGGTACCACCAGGATCAACGGGTACTGGTAGATCAACGCGGCCTGCGGCGGGTGACCGGACAGGAGCACGGCCGCCAATGGGGGGACCATCATCATCAGCCAGCGAGGGCGGAGCAGTGGCAGGCCGGCCACCGCGATCAGCATCCCGGCGACCACGAACCACGGTCCCTGCGCGGTCAGCGCCGCCACGATCCGTTCCGGGAGCCGGATCGGCGCTGACACGATGGACAGACCGTCACCCAACCATCGGTAGTAGCGTGCGGTGTCGCTCGGCAGGCCGTCGCGCAGCCAGGGCATCAGGACCGCGAAGACGACCACGCCCCACGTAACCGCCGCGATCGCCAGCGCCCGTCCGTGTCCGCGCATCCGGCCTCTGCCGCGGACGTTCACGACCAGAGCGACGACGGCCACGGCGTAGGCGACATCCTCGCGGGTCGCAAGAGCGACGACCGCGAGGATCCACATCGTCCGCGGCCGACCGGACAGGCCCGCCCACCCGGCCATGAGGGCCAAGATCACCCCGAAGAGTTCTGGGTGGAAGTCGGATCGGATGACCCACTGCATCGCCCCCCAGAGCGGAAACCCGATGGCCATCCCGGCCGCCAGGGCACCCGCCCACGAGCTGGGCCGGAACGCGGCCCGCAGAAACAGGAACGTTGCCGGCACCAGCGCCCCGATCCCCAGCGCGTGCAGCACGACCAGGACATGTGCGTCCGGTCCGACGACCAGTTCGATGGCGGCCGGCACTGCCAGGATCGGCGAGAAATGGAGACCCAGGAAGGAGCCCTCGTGGAAGCTCGAGACCCAGGACCCGGTCGTGCCGATGTTCCAGATGAGCTGCTGGAAGAAGCCCAGGTCATAAGCGCCTGTCCCCAGCCCGTCCAGTCGCCGCCACGACAAGGTGATGACCCAAATCACGGCGATCGCGCTGGCCAACGTCACGGCCGCCACGGGCCAGTCGGCAGCGGTCCATGTGATTCGTGGGCGCACAGAGGCCCAGCCTGTGGGTCGCTGCACGGTAACGCCCGGGTGGCCGGTCACCCTCCGACCGCGACCAGGACGGCGGCGGCGGCGCGGCGCTCGATGGACGTCACGAGGGGGAGGCGGCCATCGCGATAGCGCGCGGCGATCCCCGTCGCGGCCGTTCGGATCGCCGTTTCGCCCGAAGATGTCGGCTGCCAGCCGAGTGAGCGCAACGCGGACGTATCGAAGTCCACCAGCGCCGTATCTCCGGGCCAACCGCCGCCATCCGTCGGGCCTGCCGTGAATGCGAGTTCGACAGATCCGGCGAGGAGTGCCAGCGCCTCTGCCACGAGCGCCGCGACCTGCCGGACGTTGACCGTGCCCTCCGGACCGACATTCAGGATCGTCATGCCCGGCTCGGGAACGGCCGACACTGCGTGACGCATGCCCGCCACGAGGTCGGCGACGGCGACATACGGCTTGGCCGGTGTCCCGGAACCCAGGATCTCCAGACGGGTTGGATCTCGCAGCAGCTTGACCACCAGGTCGTGCACGACGCCGTGGTTGGAACGGGCGCCGACGGTGTTTCCGAACCGGAACGTGAACGCCCGCCACCCGTACAGCTGTGCGAAGCCGGACGCGATGGCCTCCCCGGCCAGTTTGGACGCGGCGTAGTGGGAGCCCGGCAGCAGCGGGCCATCGCCCTCGGCAGTAGGGACCCGCGCCGGCCGGCCGTAGACGACCCCGGACGATGCGTACCAGAGTTCCCGCACCCCGGACTCGCGCATGGCCTCGCAGACCACCTCGGTCGCCAGCACGCCATTGCGGAAGTCGCGCTCCGGATGGTCGAAGCCACCCGCGATGTCCGTGCTCGACGCCAGGTGGATGACCCGGGACTGGCCGGTCATCACCTCCAGCACCGTCGCCTTGTCGGCCGCATCGCCGAGCACGAATCGGAACCCGGGCGCACCCCGGAATCGGTCCATCCAGTCGGGTTCGGCGGTGGACAGGTCATCCAGCACGGTGACCTCAGCGCCGTCGGCCAGGAGCGTTGCGACGACCTCGCCTCCGATGAACCCGGCGCCACCGGTGACGAGCGTTCGCGCAGGAGCGAGCACGGGCGTCACCCGGGCCACCTGGCACGGGTCGCGGCGAATCGCGCGTCCAGTCCGTGCCAGCGGCCGGCGCGGAAGGCGGCCAGACACAGCAGCGGCACCCACTCCACGGAATACTCGTACAGCCACTTGTCGTTCCATAGCGTGGCGAACTGCAGGTGAAGGACCATCAAAGCGGCCACGACCGCCGCGATCGGGGTGAGAAGTCCCAGGATGAGGAGCACGCCCACGATCGTCTCGGTGGCGCCGATGGCGAACACGAACGGCCCGAAGTTCGGCAGGATCAGCTGTTCCACCAACAGTCGGTATGGCTCGAACGGATGGCTCTGGGTGACGACCTCGAACTCCAGGATGGACCGGGCGCTGCGCGGCCCGATGGCGTTGATCACGAATCCCAGCGGCGTATCGGGCCACAGGTTCGGGACGGCCGGCAGCAGTTTGGCGATGCCGTTGTGGAGGAAGAGCACCCCGAAGTAGATCCGAAGGGCAGCCATCGCCCGCCCGAACCACGAGCTGTAAGCCACCGCCTGGACGTCGCTGCGAGCCATCGTGTTCGGGGTGCTGGGCATGTCAGGACTCCTCGTGTTGGGAGCGGCGGTCAGCCGCAGACGAATCGATCGAGCATGGCGGAACGCGTCGAGATCATCTCGTCCAGTCGTCTGCGCACGGCGCTGAGCGCGTCGGCCATGGAGGCGTCAGGTGGCAGATCCAGGCGCATGTCAGGGTCGTTCGACAGGGGATGCCAGAACCAGCCCTGGGCGTCGCAGGTCAGTTCCGGCGCGACGTCCTGTGGTCGGATCGGCTCTCCCTCGGAGGCGGCGCCGCGCAGCGCGATGGGGCGGAAGATGCGGTCGTCCGGTCCGACCCCCATCGTATCTGCCAGGCGATGGAGGCCCGGGATCTCGTCGAGCGCCGCCTCGGGTAGGGACGCCGCCAGTCGCACTCGCGCCCCGGCGTCGAGAAGGGTCCTGATCCCGGTCAGGGCGCCCGCGTGGGCGCCTCGTCCGCGGTGGGCGTCATGCCGTTCCGCGGTCGCAGAATCGAGGCTCACCTGGAACGCGACCGGACGGCCCGACTCGATGAGTGGCCGGAGTCGCTCCCAGCGTGGACCGCGCAACAGCATCGCGTTGGTGAGGAGCGTCAGGGGGAGTCGATCCGTCACGTACTCGATGAGGTCCGGGAGATCCGGTCGGAGGGTGGGTTCGCCACCGGTCAGGAATACGCCCTCCATCCCCGAGGCCACGGCTTCGTCGACCAGCGCGCGGATCCGCTCGGCCGGCAGGCGGCGCGGATCGGCGCGCGGACCGGCGACGACGCAGCAGTAGTCGCAGGCCAGGTTGCAGTCGTAGTTCGTGTACAACCAGAGGCGCGTGGGCATCAATGCCTCGACCGACTGCGCGTCACCGGCCAAGCGCGTGTTCGCCGGGACGACTGCGCCAGTGCCCACGGACCAGTCGGTCCGTGCTCGACCTTTGCGCATGTAGTGTGACGACCAGCCGGGCCGGTCCGTGTCCGGGACCACCGACAGGAGCGCGTTGCCGCTCGCCACATCGAACGACCGCAGCTGATCTGTCACGGCGCCTACCGGGCTCTGGATCCGGAGGATCTGGCCGTCGGTCATGCCAAGCAGCGCGATGTGCATACGGATCAACAGCCCCGAGTCAAGGTCGGCGATCGGGTCTTCCACGACAGCATGGACGGGGAGCTGCCGGGTGCCCCCGTAGTTGGTGTCACCTGAGGTCATCGACGCGTCCCAACGGGGTCCCTTGGATGACGCGCTCCAACATCGAATACTGGAATTGCTGCGGGACCCCCGCCGGGGTGTGGTGAAGGTATCGTCGGCTGCCGATCAGCCGGAACCCATCCCCCATGGTGGAGGCGAGCTGCTCCGGCTCATAGCGCACGATCGGCATCCCGCTGCATCGTTCGGGACCATCGTCCGCGAAGGTGGCGATGATGGCGACTCCACCGATCGGCACGGTTCGTTCGGCCAGTCGAGCGTAGTGCCGTTGCGCGGCCGCATCGAGCAGGAAGTGGAACGCGGCCCGGTCGTGCCAGATGTCGAATGCGCCGACGGCGTCCATGACGGCGAGGTCTGCCACGATCCACTCGATCGCGTCCGCCCGCGTCCCCAGACGATGTCGTGCCAACGCCAGACCGGCCTCCGAGATATCCAGGAGAGCGACCCTGTCCAGATCGAGGTCGACCAGGTGGTCCACGAGTCGAGACGCCCCGCCGCCCACGTCGATGATGCTGCGCGCCCCGCGCGCCACCGCCTCGGCCACGAGCTCACGCGACGTGAAGGGGTCGGGCTCATACCAGCCCACGGCGTCCATCGCGCGCGTCGCATAGATCCAGTCCCACGGGTTGCTCGACGGCGAGGCATCCATCGGGGTCGTGTTCCTCCGCTTGATGAACGTCCTGACCGTTGTGACGATGACCGCCTCGGGCCCCAGCACGATGACGATCGCGTGACGGCGGACGATCTGGCGTTCCTCCGACCGCCCGGAGCTCTTCGACGATTCGTCGGCAGGCTCGTGCCCCTGCCTGGTCCGAGACCGTTGAGAGGTTGTCGTACGCTCGTCGCCATCTCGCCTGCGCCAGCGGTGGTACCATACGCTCATGGACAAGACGACGATCTACCTGCCCGCGGAGCTCAAGTCGGCGATCCGGCTGGCTGCTCGCAGGCGCGGTGTCTCGGAAGCCGAGGTCATCAGGGACTCAGTCCGCAGTGCGGTCGGCGATGAACGCCCTCGCCCGCGCGGCGGTCTGTTCGCGAGCGGCGCGCCGATCGCCCGCGAGGCTGACAAGCACCTCGCGGGCTTCGGCGAGCAGTGATCGTCGACACGAGCGCGCTCCTCGCGTT
>JANOTJ010000490.1:0-1534 GCA_031416295.1 Chloroflexota bacterium | reverse complement strand
CGACCCACGTCCTTGCGCATCTGGCGGATGGCTTCCAGGAACGGCAGGCTCTCGATGTCGCCGACGGTCCCGCCGACCTCCACGATGACCACGTCCGGATCCCCGTCTCGGGCGACCCGGCCGATGCGTTCCTTGATCTCGTTGGTGATGTGCGGGATGACCTGGACGGTGCCGCCCAGATAGTCGCCGCGGCGCTCCTTGGCGATGACCGCCTGGTAGATGCGGCCGGTCGTAACGTTGCTCAGTTGGGAGAGATTGGCGTCGATGAAGCGCTCGTAGTGGCCCAGGTCAAGGTCCGTCTCGGCGCCGTCGTCGGTGACGAAGACCTCGCCATGCTGGTACGGCGACATGGTGCCCGGGTCCACGTTGATATACGGGTCCAGCTTCAGGATGGAGACGCGCAGCCCGCGTGCCTTGAGGATCCTCCCGACGCTGGCGGCAGTGATGCCTTTGCCGAGACTGCTTGTGACGCCGCCGGTCACAAAGACATACTTCGCCATGGGTCAGGGATCCTCCGGGGTTTTTCTGATGCTATCGGAAAGCGGCCCATGGCGCGAATCGGGCGGGTCGTCGGCGGCTGCCGCGGCCATACGCGGCGTCAGATCGTGATGACGACCTTGCCACGGCTGTGGCCCTGGCCGAGATAGCGCATCGCTTCCGCCAGCTGGTCAAGCGGGAACGTCCGGTCGATCAGCGGTCGGACCCGCCCGGCCTCGATGTGCCCAAGGACGACGGCCAGGTCCTCCCGGCGGTCGCGCGAGAACAGGGGCCGGAGCCGGTGGCGCACGAACCGCGACAGGATCGCTGCTTGCAGCATCCGGTCGACGCCGCCCAACCAGCGGCCGCCCTCCGCACCGACGAGGACGAGCGTGCCATCCTGGTGCAGGACTCGACGCAGGCTCGCGATCGATCGATTCCCGGCCGTGTCGACGATGACGTCGAACCGGCGGTCGGCGGTCGGCTCGGTCGGGTCCTCGCTGGTGTAGTCGATGACCTCGTGCGCGCCGAGCGACCGGGCGAGCTCGACGTTGCGTGTGCTGCACACGCCGGTCACGTGCGCCCCCATCGCCACGGCCAACTGCGTGGCGTAGTTGCCGACACCGCCCGTCGCACCGATGACCATGACGCGCTGACCAGCTCGCACTTCCCCGAGGTCGCGCAGCGCCTGGAGCGCGGTGACGGACGAGGTCGGCACGGCGGCGGCCTGGAGCCAGTCCATCGATGGCGGCTTCGGGACGAGCCGGTCCGCCCGGGCCACGGCGAATTCGGCGTGGGCACCCGTACCCGTGCCGACCACCGCATCGCCCGACCGGAGGTCATCGACGCCGGGGCCGACCGCCTCGACGATCCCGGCCATCGCCTCGCCGCGCACTCGAACGCGGGGCGCACGCACGCCGTAGCCGAGCCGGATGAGTGCGGGCCGGCCCCTCATCAGGTGCCAGTCCCCGATGTGCGCGCCGGCAGCCTGGACACGGACGAGCACCTCGCCCGCGCGCGGCACCGGGCGGTCGATCTCGGCCAGGCGAAGGACGTC
>JANOTJ010000489.1:0-3214 GCA_031416295.1 Chloroflexota bacterium | reverse complement strand
GGCCAGGTCGGCGAGCACATTCGCGACGGCCGCCGCCGCGGCCCGATGCAGTTCCACGTTGCGTGCCCGATCCGTGCGCAATTCCAGGACAGTCAGGCCCGGCGTCCCGGCGGCATCCGCCATCGACGACGCCAGCGTCCTCGCATCCACGAGCCGGTGGCGGTGGCCAAGCGCCGTGGTGATCGGTCCGGCATCGATGCCGTGGGGTGTCCCGAACAGCAGTTCATAGTGCGCCGGCAAGCCGACTCCCGGGGCATCGGCCACGGCCTGGGGCAGGAACGAGAAGATCCCGCCGCCGTCATTGGCGATGAGCACGACGGTCAGGGCGACACCGCTGAGCCTGGCCGTCACCAGCGCACCGAGATCGTGCAGGAACGAGACGTCGCCGACCACCAGCACGACCGGCGAACCGGCCACGACCGCCGAGCCGAGCGCGCTGGACAGCACGCCATCGATGCCGTTGGCGCCGCGATTGGCGTGGACCGCGAGCGGGCGCGCGCTGACCGGCAACCATCCGTCGAGATCGCGGACGGGCATGGAGTTGCCGGCCCACAGCACGGAACCGTCGGGCAGTGCCGTGGGGGCGTGGGCGAACGGCGCGCCTTCGAACGGTTCGTCGAGGTCGGCGAGCCAGTCGGTCATCGCCAGGGCGGCAGCGGCCTCGGCGGCGAGCCACTCGGCGGCCCAGGTGCTGGCGGGGCGCTTGGCGTCACCGGAAGTGCCCGCTGGGTCGGCGTCACCGGGACGGGTCGCGATGCGATCGGCGAGCCCGTCGGCCGTGGCTGCGGGGTCCGCGTGGATGAAGGTCGCGGGCAGCAGCGCGGCCTCGCGCCAGCCGGCGTCACCATCGATGACCAGCAACTCCGGGCGCGTCCGCTTGAGCCACTCGACGATGGGCCTGGAGGTCGGCATGGCGCCGAAGCGGATGACGAGGTCCGGCCGATGGGCCTCGATCCAGGGTCCGGGCCGGACGAGCTGGTCGCCCCGGCCCACGACAAGCGATCGGTCATGGGCGCCCGTGCGCAGGCCGGACAGCGGGTCGGCGAGGATCGGAAAGCCGGACGCCGCCGAGAGTCGCGCGATGGCAGCGGCCGCGACGGCCGACGCCTCCGGCCCGGCGATGATCACGCCACGGGGAGTCGCGGCGATCCGCTCCGCTATCCGGTCGAGGTGGGCAGGGTCGAGCTGCCGAGCACCCACGACGGCCTCGGCGAAGGGCACGGCCGTGTCGCCGCGGGCCAGGCCATCGAGCGCGGGCCAGGCTCCGAGGTCGCCGTCCGGGATCAACGGCTCGCGGAACGGCGCGTTGAGGTGCACGGGGCCCGCGGGCCCAGTCAGCGCCACCGAGACGGCGCGCCCGGCCACGGACCGCACGTGCGCCAGGGTCTCGGGCGCCGCGTCGGGCAGGGGCAGTTCCGAGGACCACTTCACGTGGCGGCCGTACAGCCCGACCTGATCGATGGTCTGCGGCGCGCCTCGATCGCGCAGCTCCGCGGGCCGGTCCGCAGTGAGCACGACGAGCGGGACCCGGGACAGCGCTGCCTCGACGACGGCCGGCGCGAAGTTGACCACGGCCGTGCCCGACGTGCCAAGGAGGACGACGGGTCGCCCCGACGTCCGCGCCATGCCCAGGGCGAAGAAGCCGGCCGAGCGCTCATCGATGAGGACCTGGACGGTCAGTCGGTCATGGGCGGCGAGGGCCAGCGCGAGGGGTGTCGATCGCGAGCCCGGGCAGATGACGGCGCGCTCGACCCCGGCGCGGACCAGCTCCTCGGTGAACGCCCGGAGGACACGCGCGCTTGCGCCGTCGACATGGCGGGCGTCGGTCACGACCCCTCCTCGGCGCGCCCGAGTGACGATGCGACCGTCCGAAGCTTCATCCACGATTCCTGCCACTCGAGTTCGGGGTCGGAATCGGCCACGATCCCGCAACCGGCGAACAGCGTCGCGTGGGTGCGCTCCACGATGCCGCTGCGCAGCGCGACCATCAGCTCGCCGTCGCCATCCGCACCGAGCCAGCCGATCGGGCCCGCGTACCAGCCGCGATCGAAGCCCTCGTGTTCGTCGATCAGGCCGAGGGCCAGGTCGCGCGGCTCGCCGCCGACGGCCGGCGTCGGGTGCAGGCGATCGGCCAGGGCGAGCAGCCCCTCGCGCTCCCGGACCGTGCCCTCGATCTCGGTGATGAGGTGCTGGACGTGGCGCAGGGTCAGGATCCGCGGTTCGGGCTCGATGGTCAGACGCTCGGAGATCGGTCCGAGTCGGTCGCGGATGGCGGCAACCACGACCGCATGTTCCTCGCGGTCCTTGTCGGACGCCAGGAGGGCCGCTGCCAGGGCGTCATCTCCAGCGGCGTCGCGACCCCGCCCGATCGAGCCTGCGATGGCCACCGTTCGAAACGCTCGCCCATCCGTGCGAACGAGTCGCTCCGGGGTGGCCCCGAGGAACGTCCGGTTGCCGCGGTGGAAGGCGAACACGGTGCTCTCCGGGGCGCTCGCGGCCAGCCGCCGCAGGGCGTTCTCGACGTCCAGGTCGGCCGGGGAGGACAGCACGACCCGTCGGGCGAGCACGACCTTGTCGAGTCGCCCACGACCGACCGCGCCGGCGAAGAGTCCGACCGTGCGCCGCCAGAGCGCCTCATCGGGCTGTTCCTCGATGATGGTCAACGGCAGCGACACCGGTCGCGCCACGAGAGCGGCCGGGGCGTGCGCGAGCTCGCGTGCGCGGGCGAGGATCCGGTCCCAGCGGCGCATGCCCGGAGCGGCCACGCCGTCCGCAGTCGTCGTCGTGATCCACGAACTGCCGCCGGTCTGCGCGGCGATGAACTCGGGCAGGACCATCGAGGCGGCCCCGAATGATTCCCAGGTGTCGCCGGGCGCGGGTGGACGGCCGGTGAAGCCGAGACCGCCCATCAGCAGCGGTCCGACGCCGCTCGGCCATGACGGATCGTCCGGTCCGAAGACGTCGGCCACGGTCTGCCAGGCACGAGCCGATTCGGCGAAGCGGTCGTCGCCCTCGGCCTCGACGGACCAGGCCCGGCCCAGACCGACGAGCGCAAGGTCCTCCGATCCACGCAGCCACAGGGCTGCTTCGAGTCCGGCCTCGACGCCGGCGGCATACACGGCGATGGGGTCGAAGGCCTCGGCGGGATCGGTCCGGGCGACGAGCGCCGCGGCGGCGGGTCGAGTGGCCGTGGGTCGGATCGCGGCGGGTCGGG
>JANOTJ010000488.1:0-1721 GCA_031416295.1 Chloroflexota bacterium | reverse complement strand
GGCATGCTCATCATCGTACCGCCGCTACACTCTCGCGATGCTGCCGCCCCGGACCATCCTGCGCCTTGGCTGGGCGATCCATCGGACGCTCTTTCGACTCTCCGGCGGTCGCCTGGGCACGGCCCGACCCACGGCGACCGGCAAGCTCGGCACGCTCTTCCTGCTGACGCGCGGTCGGACGAGCGGCCAGATCCGTCGCAACGGCCTCTTCTACCTGGACGACGGCCGGAATCTCGTCGTCATCGCGAGTAACGCCGGAGCAGACCATCATCCGGCGTGGTGGCGCAATCTGCAGGTCACGCCGCGCGCGAAGGTGGAGATCGGGGTAACGACACTTTCGGTCGTCGGGCGGGCCGCGACGCCGGAGGAACGAGCCAGGCTATGGCCTCTGGTCGTCAAGGCTTCGTCGCAGTACGGCGTGTACGAAGCCACGACGACACGTCCGATCCCGGTGGTGATCCTGGAACCGGCGGACCCTGGCCCCGGCGGCTGAAGCCTGCGCTCTGCGGTCAGGCCCCGGAACCCTCATCGGCGGTGAGGATCTGGCCGGTGAAGTCCTTGAGCAGTGGGCCCTGGCCGGCCGCGACCGGCATCGTCGGCATCTCGGGCGACAGGATGTCCTCGTCGTCGGCGTTACTGATCCAGTCGATCTGTTCTCGATTGATGACCAGTGCTGCGGCTTGCCGACGCTGGCGAACGGCGCCGATGGAAAATTCGACCCAGGCATCGGTCAGTGGGACCATCGCCTTGCGCCGGCGGATGGCCAGCAGCGGGTCACCTCCCGGCAGGGCATGCAGGTATCCGCGCACGTGATACGGACCCATCTGGATAGCCACGGGGTGGGGTCGGGTCCGCTGGCGGCGGGCCTGGCTGCCCCGCGGCCCGGTGGCGTGGACGAGCAGGATCTCGTCGCGAGGCACGAGGACCTCACGCGCTTCCGCCGCACCCTGGCCGTCCAGGCGCTCCACCAGCACGTTGACGAGTTGGTACTCATCGTGGTTGTTGAGCATGTCACTCAAGCGCTCGGCGGCAAGGCGGATCTGTCCGGACAGAAGGCAGTCCTCGCCATACGCGACGAACTCCACGATCGGTTGGAGATGGGCCGCCGCGCCGTCGGTGTCGGCCACGGGCAGGTCGTCCGGGGCAGGTGCCACCCCGAAGGCGACGCGTAGTCGGCGACCGAGACTGTGGATCATGGCCCAACGATGGATCCTGTGCCCCGCCGATGGGCCTACCCGGAGGTACCAGTGCTGCGCGCCTGTTGACCTCGTACACCGGTGCGTGGATGCACGTCCTGCCCAGGGCGTAGGCCGAATGGCTGCTTGGGCCGCGCGTTCCGGGCCCAGAACCGTGGCTCGCGCTAGCATCCTGCCATGAATCTGAACCCGACTCCGTTGCACATCCCCACGCTGATGACCGTTCATGCCCATCCGGATGACGAGACGATCGGGACCGGCGGCAGCATGGCCAGAGCCGTCGCGGAGGGCCGGCGCGTGGTGCTGATCACCTGCACGCGTGGCGAGATGGGCGAGATCGTGGTGCCGGACATGGACACGCCGGACAACCACCGGCGCCTTGGTGAGATCCGGGCCGGTGAACTGGAACGGGCCATGGCCATCCTCGGCGTGACCGAGTGGGAGAACCTTGGCTATCACGACTCGGACATGATGGGCCGGCCCGGGAACGGCGACCCGCGGTCCTTCTGGCAAGCCGATCTGGAT
>JANOTJ010000487.1:0-1891 GCA_031416295.1 Chloroflexota bacterium | reverse complement strand
GGGATCCGTCCTCGCCTGCGCGGGGCTCGTCCGCCGCTACATCCGCGGGACCCCGATCGCCCGCGCTCAGATACGCTGGTTTGCGGCGGCGATCGGCACCTCGATCGTGTTCTTCGTGCTGTTGGTGATCGTGTATCTCGGGACCGTCCTGGTCCCGGCGATCGGCGATCAGATGTTCGCTGTCGGGGCCATCCTGTCCCTCGTCTGGATCCTGTCGCTCCTCCTGCCGCCCCTGGCGATCGGCATCGCCATCCTGCGTCATCACCTCTACGACATCGACCGGATCATCAGCCGAACGATTGGCTATGCGGTGATATCTGTCGCGCTGCTCGTGGTGTTCGCGGGGGTCAACCTCGGGCTCCAGTCGGCGATCGGGGGCATGACGCGCAACGATCCCCTGGTCGTGGCGGCTTCGACTCTGAGCGTGGCGGCGCTGTTCAACCCGGTCAGATTGCGCGTCCAATCGATCGTCGATCGGCGTTTCAATCGAGCCCAATATGACGCGGAGCGAACAGTCGAGCGGTTCTCCGGACGGCTTCGCGACGAGCTCGATCTGGCGACCCTGACCGGGGATCTGGAACGAACGTCGACCGAAGCCGTCGAGCCGACGCGCAGCGCTGTCTGGCTGCGTGCAGGCGGCGCGCGATGACGCCCGCCACCCGCAGGTTCGCATTCGGCCCGAGCCTGTTTGCCGCGCTCGGCCTGGGGGCGGCCGTCGTCGGGGCGATCGGCACGATCGTAGTCCGGCTCATCGCGCCCGCTCCGTTCATCACGGTGGCGTTCGGGTACGGTGGCCTGGCCATGGTCGGCTTCCTGATCGCAGGCTTGACTTGGGCGTCGATCGGGGCGCTGCTCGTCATCCGTCGTCCCGGCAACGCCGTGGGCTGGCTCATGGTTCTCGTCGGGGTCGGCTACGCGCTGTCGCAGCTCTCCGTGGCTGTGACCTTCGCGTTCCTCGCGCAAGGCACCGCCCAGGGCGCGCGTCTCGCCCAGATCGCCGGCTGGGTCACTGTCCTGCTGCAGCTGGTCGGCACCTTCCAGGTCGCGATCGGATTCATCTTTCCGAGCGGACGCGTCCAGAGCCGCGGATGGGCCCGGTTCATGCGCATCTTCTGGGCGTTCGCGATCGTGTTGGTCGTCATCAGCCTCCTCCAGCCGGGTCCATTACAGCTGGTCCCCGCCTTGCAGAATCCTTTCGGTTTCGGGCCGGATCTTCGCGGAGATCGACCGATCGCGCCCATCCTCGCCCTATCGTTCATAATCATCTTCCCGTGCCTCGTGATCTCGATGGTCTCCCGGTACCGATCGGCCGGCCGAGTCGAGCGCCTCCAGCTGAAGTGGTTCGTCCTGGCGTTAGGCGTGTCCGTGATCGGACTCGGCATCATGATGACGGAGGCGGTCGTCATGGATCGCCCGGCCAACGCGATCGGTCTGACGGTCTTCGTATTCGCCGGAGCCGTCGTGCCGGTCGCCATCGGGATCGCCATCCTGCGCCATCACCTCTACGACATCGACCGGATCGTCAGCCGGACGCTCGGGTACGGAATCATCTCGACCGTCCTGCTCGCCACGTTCCTGATCGTGAACCTGGGGCTCCAGGGAGTGCTCAGCGCCGCCACCCGGTCGGAACCGCTCGTCGTCGCCGTGTCCACCCTGCTGGTTGCCGCGATATTCAATCCGCTGCGCATCCGGGTCCAGCGGTTCGTCGACCGCCGCTTCAATCGAGCCCGCTACGACGCGGACCAAGCGGTGGCAGCGTTCGCCGATCGGATCCGGGCGGAGGTCGATCTGGACGCGATCACGGTGGGGCTCGGGGACGTCGTTCGCCATACCATCGCCCCGCGGATCGTGGGCGTGTGGCTGCGTGCGGACAGGGGATGAGCGCCCGGAT
>JANOTJ010000486.1:0-1627 GCA_031416295.1 Chloroflexota bacterium | reverse complement strand
CGAGAGCTACACGCTGGAGTACGCGGAGCGCGAGACCGGCGTCCCGGCCGCGTCCATCCGTGAACTCGCGCACGCCTTCGCGACGGCGCCGCGGGCGATGATCTGCTGGACCCTGGGCATCACCGAACACCACAACGCGGTCGACAACGTGCTCGCCCTGATCTCCCTCGTGCTGCTGACCGGGCACGTGGGCCGCTATGGGAGCGGCGTGAACCCGTTGCGTGGCCAGAACAACGTCCAGGGCGGTGGCGACATGGGCGCCCTCCCCGACCGACTGCCGGGCTTCCAGCACGTGGAGAACGACGAGCTGCGGGCGAAGTTCGATCTGGAGTGGGGCATCCCGGTCCCGCCCAGGCGTGGCTGGCACCTGTCCGCCATGTTCGATGCGATGGAGCGCGGCGACCTGACCGCCGTCTACTGCATCGGCGAGAACCCGGTCCAGTCGGAGGCGGACCAGAAGCTCGCGATCGGACGGCTCAAGGGTCTCGAATTCCTGGTCGTCCAAGACCTGTTCCTGACCAGGACCGCGGAGCTCGCGGACGTGGTCCTGCCGGCCACCGCCGCCTGGGCGGAATCGGGCGGCACCGTCACCAACTCGGAGCGTCGGGTCCAGCGCGTGCGCGCGGCCGTGGCGCCGCCGCCAGGTGCGCGCGACGATCTGGCCATCATCTTCGAGCTGGCGAACCGGATGGGCGCCGGCTGGGGCGACCCGGATCCCGAGTCGATCTGGAACGAGGTGCGACGCCTCTCACCGGTCCATGCCGGGATGAGCTATGCCCGCCTCGAGTCAGAGGGCGGCCTCCAGTGGCCGTGCTATGACGAGACCCACCCGGGCGAGTTATTCCTCCACAGCCGACTCTGGGAGGATCCGGTCCCCGGCAACCGCGTTCCGTTCGTCCCGGTGGACCACGACCCGCCGGTGGACAAGCTGACCGACGAGTACCCCATCCGGCTCACCACCGGACGGCGACTGGACTCCTACAACACGGGTGTCCAGACCGCGGGCTACACCTCGCCCCTGCGACGCGGCGAGTCCCTGGACATCTCCCCGGAGGACGCGGTCACCTACGGCCTCGTCGACGGGGAGCGCGTGCGGATCACCTCGCGGCGCGGCCAGGTGGAGGCACCCATCCGCATCGACGAGTCGCTCCGGCCAGGGCTGACGTTCATGACCATGCACTTCCAGGACGAGGTCGCGGTGAACCTCCTGACGATCGATGCCACGGACCCCAAGTCCGGCACCGCTGAGTTCAAGGCCACGGCCATCCGCATCGAGAAGCTGGCGGGGCGTGCGCCCGTCCCGGCCTGACGTGGACGCCCGATCCCTGGCCGCGCTCGCCCGCTACAACCGATGGGCGAACGAGCGCGTGCTCGACTGCGTGAGCCGACTCGATGATGCCGCTCGCTCGGAGCCGGCGCCGGGCACTGCCGGGTCCATCGCGATCACGCTCGCGCACCTCGCCGATACGGAGGTCCATTTCACCGGGCTCGTGCGAGGCGTCCAGGCGTTGACGCACAGCCATCAGCACAGAACGCAGGTGGCCGCCGCAACGGATCTGCGCGGCGTGCCGGTCACGAAGACCGATTACATCGACTACGTCGACGCCATCAACGTGACAGCTTGACT
>JANOTJ010000485.1:0-3263 GCA_031416295.1 Chloroflexota bacterium | reverse complement strand
GGTACTGGGCCGCCGCCCGGTCCTCGTCCTGGGCGGGTCGGGCAGCGTCGCGCCAGCGTCGCGCCCCGGCACTGGTCGGGAGGTGATCGCCGCCGGGTCCGGTCAGACCCTCCGCGTCCGGGTCGTCCAGGGTCAGCGCGTCAGCGACAGGTGATCGGGCGCAATCTCGAGCGCCGCGTCCAGGGTCGCCATCCACGTCCCGAGCGTGCCGTCCGGCACGTCGTACAGCAGGTCCAGGTTCAGCGACTCGATGCCGGCATCGCGGGCGCCCGCGAGCGCCTCGGCCACGTCCGCCGCGCGATGCCGTCGGCCCAGGCGGCGCAGCTCCCCGTCGTCGAGCGACTGGGCGCCGAATGACAGCCGGGTGACGCCGGCGCGGCGCAGGGCCGCCGGATCGCCGCGTTCGTCCGACCCTGGGTTGGCCTCCAGGGTGACCTCGGCGTCCGCGGCGATGCCGTACCGGTCGCGCACGGTCGCAAGGATCCGCTCGATGTCGTCGGCCGGCAGCATTGAGGGCGTCCCGCCACCGAGATAGTCGGAATCGAGCGCCGGGCGTCGGGCCGGCTGCCCGTCCGGGCGTCGGGCCGGCTGCCCGCCCCCCTGCCCGCCCGGGCGCTCGTCGCGCCGGGCACCGTGCCCGAATCGCGTATCGAGCGCGTCCGCGCGCAGCGCGAGCTCGACCAGGAGCGCATCGACGAACGCCCCGGTGCGCGACCTGGGTCCGCGCGCCGCGGCGCCGGCGACGACCACGAAGTCGCAGTACGGGCAGATCGACACGCAGAACGGGATGTGGATGTAGAGCGCGACCGGCGGAATCGGTGCGGGCATCACGGCAGCCGCGGCAGCCGCGACCTCCAGGGTACTCACCGGTCGCGCGAGGTGGACTCCCGCGAGCCGATCACCCGCCAGCCCTTGGGCGGCCGGCGACGCTCCTCGATCTCCTCGACCTCACGCCCCCTGGGTCGCGTCTGGCCGATGTGACCGGTGCACAGGAAGACGACGAAGCGCGTGATCGCGTGGCCCAGGAACGCGGCTGCGATACCGCCGGTCACGCCCGTCAACCAGCCACCGATCAGGCCCGTGGCCAGCGCCAGGACCAGCAGGTAGCGGTCGCGCCCGGGCGCCCCGAGGCGGGTCGAGAGGGCGTACAGCACGGCCTGGAAGACGTTCGAGGCGGTCGGATCGATGCCGGCGCTGAGCATCAGCCCGAAGATCGCGCCGCGGAACGTGGCCTCGTCGATGAACGCGGTCGCGGTCGAGTTGAGGAGCGCGCCCGGATAGGAGCCGGTATCGGGGAAGCGCAGGCGCTTGTAGCGGAGCAGAGCGAATCCGAGGGCCTGCCCAAGGCCCAGGGCACCATACGCGAAGCCGCCGAGCACGGCGCCCAGCCGATCGCCCGTTCCGAGGAAGAGGTCGCGCTGCGGCGCCGGATGCACGAAGGCCATGACCAGCACGATCCCGATCGCGAGGCCGTACCAGCCCACGCGGCGGCGCAGTCGGGGCCGCTCGCCGGCACCGGTCGCCTCGTAGTACTCGGCCGTCCCAAAGCGCTCCGCATCGAGCCGGAGCAGGACGAGCAGGAGCGTCAGCCCGACGGTGATGAGGACGCGCGAAAGATCGAAGAGCTCATCCACGGGCGGTCTCAGATCGGCGCACGACCACGCTCATCCCTCGTCCATTCGAAGGATGGCCAGGAACGCCTCCTGGGGGATCTCCACGGACCCGACGCGCTTCATCCGCTGCTTGCCTTCCTTCTGCTTCTCGAGCAGCTTGCGCTTGCGGCTGATGTCGCCACCGTAACACTTGGCGAGCACGTTCTTGCGCATGGCCCGGACGGTCTCGCGGGCCACGACGTTGCTGCCGATGGCGGCCTGGATGGGGATCTCGAACATCTGGCGCGGGATGAGCTGCTTGAGCCGCTCGGCGAGCTGCCGGCCGGTGGACTGCGCCCGGTCGCGGTGGACGATGATGGACAGCGCATCGACCGGCTCGCCGTTGACCAGGATGTCCACCTTGGACAGGTCGGCCTCGCGATAGCCGAGTTCCTCGTAGTCCATCGAGGCATAGCCCTGGCTGCGGCTCTTGAGCAGGTCGAAATAGTCCACGATGAGCTCCGCCAGGGGCATCTCGAAGTGGAGCACCACCCGATTGGGGTCCAGGTACTCCATGTTCATGAACAGCCCGCGCCGGTTCGTGGACAGCTCCATGAGCGGCCCGATGTACGTGCTCGGCGTGACCACGCTGAGGTTGACCCAGGGCTCCTCCAGCGACTCGGTGTCGGACGGGTTGGGCAGCAGGGCCGGGTTGTCCACCACGACCTGGCCGCGACCGTGAAGCAGGTTCACGTGGTACTCGACGGACGGTGCGGACGCGATGAGATCGAGGTTGAACTCGCGCTCCAGGCGCTCCTGGACGATCTCCATGTGAAGCAGGCCAAGGAACCCGCAGCGGAACCCGAAGCCCAGGGCGACGGAGCTTTCCGGCTCGTAGGTGAAGCTCGCGTCGTTGAGATGGAGCTTCTCGAGCGCGTCGCGCAGCAAAGGGTAGTCCTCGCCGCTGACCGGGTAGATGCCCGCGAACACGAGGCTCTTGGCCGGCTGATAGCCGGGCAGGGCCTCGGACGCCGGCCGGTCCCGGGACGTCAGCGTGTCGCCGACCTGCGCCTCGCGGACGTTCTTGAGCCCGGTCGCCACGTAGCCGACTTCGCCCGCCACCAGTTGTTGGACGGGCACGAGGTGCGGCCGGAACACGCCGAGCTCCAGTGGATCGGCGGTGGCGCCGCTGCCGATCAGGCGCACGGGTTCCATGCTCTTGAGCGTGCCCGCAGCCAGGCGCACATACACGATCACGCCCTTGTAGGCGTCGTAGTGGCTGTCGAAGATGAGGCCCTGGACGGGGGCGTTCGGATCGCCCTTGGGCGCGGGGATGCGCGCGACGATCGCCTCCAGGATCTCAGCCACGCCGGTGCCGTCCTTGGCGCTGGCCAGGATGACGTCCTCGCGCGGGATGGCCAGCACGTTCTCCAGCTCGTCCATGATGGTTTCCGGGTCTGCAGACGGCAGATCGATCTTGTTGAGGACCGGGATGAGCGTGAGGTTCTCGCGCATCGCGAGGTGGACGTTGGCGAGGGTCTGGGCCTCGATGCCCTGGGTCGCGTCGACGACGAGGATGGCCCCTTCGCAGGCCTGCAGGCTGTGGCTCACCTCGTAGGCGAAGTCCACGTGGCCCGGCGTATCGATGAGGTTGAGGCCGTAGACCTTGCC
>JANOTJ010000484.1:0-8986 GCA_031416295.1 Chloroflexota bacterium | reverse complement strand
GGTCGATCCACTCCAGCCGTCTCCGGCCAGCAACCCGAGCTCCTCGTCGACGATTTCACGAGGCGCGAACAACTCGTCCGTCTTGATCCAGGTCACGTAGCCGAGGAGCCCGCCGGGCCTCAGGATCCGATATGCCTCGCGCAGGGCCGCCAGCCGATCGGGCACGAGCTGGAAGACGAACGACGAGACGACGAGATCGACTGCCTGATCAGAAAACGGGAGCCGATCGGCCGGTGCCTCGTATAGCTCGAGGCGCCCGTCGGCGGTCGCGATCCCGGTGGCCCGCCGGCGGGCCACCGACACCATCGCGCCCGAAGGATCGACGCCGATGATGCGCGCGCCGGGCCACCGCTGGGCGGCATCGAGGGCCAGCAGGCCCGTACCGGTCCCGACATCGAGGAGCGTCAGGTTCCGGGAGGGCGCCGGTGCCGGGTCGGCCAGCAGACCGTCCTGATCGAGTGCGTCGAGCAGCCGGCGCCCGGCCGGTGCCAGGACCGGTTCCCAGTAGCTGGCATACCGCTCGGCGAACGACGGGTCGTCGTACTTCTTGCCAGTGGGCGCCGGCTCCGGCCGTTCATCGATCGCTGGCGCGGTGCTCGCCTCCATCGGCTGTCCTCCGTCCCCGGCGAACCACCGGGCTCCTGGGCTGGCGTCGCCGGATGCTCGAACGCGCCTATCGCTCGATCGGCGCCCCAACCAGCGATCCCCACTCGGTCCACGAGCCGTCGTAGTTGCGAACGTTCGGATAGCCCAGAAGCTCGTGCAGGACGAACCAGGTGTGGGCGCTTCGTTCGCCGATCCGGCAGTAGGCGACGACCTCCAGGTCGGGCGTCAGGCCCTGGCCCTCGTAGAGGCTGCGAAGCTGGTCTTCGGCGAGAAAGGCGCCCGTCTCGGGGTTGACCGCCTTGGCCCACGGGATGTTGCGGGCGCCCGGGATGTGACCCGGCCGCTGGGCCTGTTCCTGTGGCAGATGCGCCGGCGCAAGCAGCTCGCCGCGGTACTCCTCCGGTGAGCGGACATCTACAAGACCGAATCCCGGCTTTCCGAGGACCGAGCCTTCGACGTACGTCCGCAACGCGCGGATGGCGTGATCCTGCGCGGCCACCCGGTAGCCGCGGGTTGGCGCCGGGGCGGTGACGGTCATCGTCATCGGCCGCCCCTCCAGCTCCCACTTCTTGCGTCCGCCGTTCATCAGCCGGACGGCCTGGTGACCGTAGTAGCGGAAGTACCAGTAGGCGTAGGCGGCGAACCAGTTGTTCGTGCCGCCGTACAGGATCACCTCGGTCTCGTTGGCGATCCCGAGGCGGTCCATCAGGTGGGCGAACGCTTCGGGCCCGATGAAGTCCCGCCGCAGCGGATCCTGCAGGTCGTTCTTCCAGTGGATCCCGAGCGCCGCCTCGATGTGGCCGCGCGCGTAGGCCTCCGTGTCTTCATCGACCTCGAGCATCCGAAGCGCGGAGTCGCCCAATCGCCCGGCGACCTCGTCGGTGCTGGCCAGGACCTCTTTCATCGCGATTGCCATCTGCGTGCTCCTTTCGCGGATTGACGGCACCTCGGCCGCTTGATCGGCCACAAAGGGATGGGTGTATCGATCGGGGTGAGGATCGGCCCGGTGCGGGCGGGCCCATCCTCCCTGTCTCAATCTATCGCCGGGTTCGCGTCCTGCGGGTTACCTACCGTCGCGTAGCAGCCGTCGGCCTTGCCGGGTGTCCCTGCGTCGGGGCCATGGTGGGCCGTCTCGAGCCCGTAGCCGGCGGGCCCGGCATTGGCGGGCTCGAGCACGCCCTCGCAAGAGAGACGCAACCCGTCGCCGTTGATCGGCTGGAAGCCGGGGTGGCTCTGGCCGTTGGCCAGCACCTGGTCGTGGCTTGGGTTCGAGACAATGTGCGGGTGACCGGCCGCCGGCCCGGCCAGCGTCAAGGCGGCCAGGGCTGCCACGGCAGCCGCCAGGGTGAGCCTGGACTTCATCGCCCCGGCGACCTCGCCGGTGGTGGCCAGGACCCCTTTCATCGCGATTGCCATCTGCGTGCTCCTTTCGCGGATTGACGGCACCTCGGCCGCTTGGGCAGAGGCTACGGATGGCTTGTTCCCCGACCGTTCCCGGGCTGTTCCGAAGGATCGGCATGCGCGAGAATGTCGGCGGAGGTGGCGGCGAGGTGGCCCACGACATCCGGGTCTCGGTTCTTGGCGGATTTGGTGTCACGCTGGATGGCCGCCCGGTTCCGGATGAGGCGTGGCGTCGCAACCGGGCCCGAGCGCTGGTCAAGTTGCTGGCGCTGGCACACGGCCAGCGTCTCCACCGAGAGCAGCTCATGGACGCTCTCTGGCCGTCGCTCGATGCCGATGCCGCGGCCGGCAACCTGCGCAAGGCGATCCACTTCGCTCGCCAGGCCCTGGGCGCTGAGCACATCCGTTTTCACGGCGAGCTGATCGCGCTCGAGGCGCCCGGGCTATGGGTCGACGTCCACGCGTTCGAGGTCGCCGTGCAGGAGGGCCATCGATCCGAGGCGCTTGCCCTGTACGTCGGGGATCTCCTTCCGGAGGATCGTTTCGAGCCCTGGACGGAGGATCCGCGCGAGCGCCTACGGATACGCGCGCACAAGCTGCTGCTCGACGAGGCCGCGTCCCTCGAGCGAGGCGGGAGCTTCGAGGCGGCAGCGGACGTGCTCGACCGGCTTGCGGCCAGCGACCCGTTGCACGAGGAGGCTCACCTCGCCCTGATGCGCGTGCTGACGCTGGCGGGAGCTCGTCACCTCGCCCTGGCTCGCTACCGTCTACTCGAGGCGCGCCTGCGTGAAGAGCTGGGCGTGGAGACCGGCCCATCTGTGCGCCACCTTTATGATGAGATCGCGTCCGGCCGCTTCCCTCCGGCAGAGGCGGTGGCGGGTCAGCCGACCCCGCCACCGCGATCGTCCCGTGAGGCGGCGGAGGAGGAGCGCAAGCTTGTCACCGCCCTGTCGGCGGCCACCGGGGCCAATCCGGACGATCCGGAGCTCGGACGACGCGAGCTGGATGCGTGGACGGTAACCGCCCGCGAGATCGTGGAAGCCTGGGGCGGCATTGCCAAGACGCAGGCCGGCGGAGACCTCGTGGTAGTCTTCGGCGTTCCGAGCGCACATGAAGACGACGCCGCTCGCGCGCTCCGTGCGGCACTCGAGATCGCCGCTCGCGCGCCGGGCTCCAGCCGGATCGGCGTCTCGACCGGCGAGGTCATCGCGGCGGTTGGCAGCGAGCCGCCGCTGCGACGGATTACCGGCGCGGTCGTCGCCCAGGCTGCGTCGCTGCGCGAGGCAGCCGAATCGGGAGCCGTCCTCACTGCCGAGCGGACGATGCGGGCCGCGGGCGCAGGGTTCAGGTTCTCCGACCCGATGACCGTCCGGATCGGCGGCGAAGCGACCGTTGTGCGGAGGCTCCTCGCCGAGCAGCGGTCCGCGGTGCGAGCGCCGCTGGTGGAGCCACCCCTGATCGGCCGCGATCCCGAGCTGGCGGCCGTCCTCGGCTTGTTCGAAGAAGCCGTGGCGATCGGACGGCCGCGACTGGTCGAATTGAGCGGACCTGCCGGCGTCGGCAAGAGCCGGCTTGCCCGGGAGCTGATCGCGATGATCGCCGAGCGCTGGCCGGAGGCGATGATCCTGCACGGTCGGTGTTTGTCGGGCGGTCGAGGGGCAACGTTCGGTGCCCTCGGCGAGATCCTGCGCGAAGCCTGCGGCATTGCGATCAGCGACACTGCCGGACAGGCCCAGCAGCGCCTCCGACTCGGCCTCGCCCGCCTCCTCGGCGAGCTCGATCCGGCCGACATCGAACCCACGACCTTCGCCCTGGCCACGACCGCCGGCATCGCCCTCGCGGCCAACCCGCTCGAGAGCCTGCCGGCCGCCGAGGTCGCCGACCGCCTCGGCCTGGCCTGGCCGGTGCTCGCCAGCGCCTGTGCCGCGGCGGCTCCTGCGCTGTTCCTCATCGAGGATCTGCATTGGGCGCGGCCGGAGCTGCTCGACATGATCGAGCAGATCGTGACCCGCGCACGGGGGCCGCTCGTGGTCCTGGTTACCGCACGCCCGGAACTGCACGAGGCACGCCCATCCTTCGGCACGGCTGGTGATGACTTCTCGACCATCGCGATCCGCCCGCTCGGAGAGGCGCACAGCCAGGAGTTGCTCGACAACCTCCTGGTCGGCGACGAGCTCGACCCACGCGTGCGCCGCGAGCTGCTGGCTCGCGCCGAAGGCAACCCGTTCTACCTCGAGCAGCTGACGCACCACCTGCGGTCCGGCAGCTCGACCAACCTGCCCGACACGTTGCAGGCACTGCTTGCCGCCCGGATGGACGCCTTGCCGGTCGCTGAGCGACGCGTCCTGCAGGAGGCGGCGGTGGCCGGTCGCGTTTTCTGGGAGGCGCCGATCCGCGCGGCCCTCGACGACGAGCGTGTTGCGGCCCGCCTTGCTGCCCTCGAGCGCAAGGGGTTCGTGGTCAGGCGGCCAACCTCCAGCCTCCCCGGGCAGGCGGAGTTCTCGATCCGCCACGCCCTCCTCCATGACGTCGCCTACGAGTCGCTGTCGCGAACGCGCCGGGCGCGGGCGCATGCGGCGATGGGGTCCTGGCTCGAGGCACTGGCCGGCGACCGGGTCGACGAGTTCATCGACCAGCTGGCACACCACTACTGGTCTGCGCTGTCACCGAGCGTGCCCGAGCTCGCCCCCGCGGATGGGATCGATCGAGGGTCGATCCGGGCCAAGGCGTTCCACTACGTCCTTCGCGCGGGCGACGCGGCTCGCCTACGATTCGTCACCGGTCGCGCCGTTGAGCTTCACCGTCGAGCCCTGACCATCGTCGTCGATGCCGACGAGCACCTGGCGGTGCTCGAGGCGCTGGCCCAGGACCATGAGGACGAGTTCCACGGCGACGAGGCGGCGAGGTTCTACCGCGAGGCGTTGGCACTGGCGCGCAAGGACCGGAGTCGGGCCGCGTATCGAGCCAGGTTGTGCCGGAGGCTGGCCTGGATGATGGCCTGGAATCCGGGTGCCTTTCGCGCGACGCCGGACGCGGTCGAGGCGGAAGCGCTCGTCGACGAGGGCATGGCGTTCGCCGAGGATGAGGCGGAGCGAGCGTGGCTGCTGCTCGTCCGCGGCACGTGTGCCCGGCTCTACCGCGGGAGCGAACCCCTGGGCCAGGGCAAGCGCGCCGACCCCCGATCGATCGATGAGCGAGTCGCTGCCGCCGAACAGGCACTGTCCGCCGCCCGTGACCTCGGGCGCGACGATCTCGCCGCGGCCGCCGGCCAGGCGCTCGGCATGCTCTACGGGCTGGCCGGGAACTACGCCGAGATGCTCGAGCTCGCCAGGCGACAGGTGGCGGACCTTCGCCCGGAGCACTCGCGCCTCGACCAGTCGGATGCGATCCGCAAGCTCGCGACCCACCTCATCAACGTCCGCGCCGACTTCGAGCAGGGCTTGGAGCTGGGCTGGCGCTGCCGCAGGCTGCTGGGCGCCAGCGGAGCCAGCGGTCCGCACCAGCTGATGCACACGCTCTGGCCGATCCTCACCGCGCAGTTCTACCTCGGGCGCTGGCACGACCTGCTGGAGCCGCTGGAGGAGCACATTGCAGCCTTCCGTACCGAGCCGGCGACTGAATGCCAGTTCGTCCGGGACGGGCCAGCCATCGGCGCTGCCACGCTGACGCTGCTTGGGCAGCCGGCGGAGGCCAGCGCGCTGGCGGGGCTGCTGGGTGATCCGTTGCTCAACCGTGACAGCGCCAGCGCCTGGCAGGCGCGCCTGGCCACGATCGGCGGCAAACCGGCGGTCGCGCGCGCGATCTCGCATGACAAGGCCCTCGAAGGCCGAGGCTACGGTCCACAGCATGCCTTCGCCCTGCTCGAGGCGCTGAGTGCGCTCGGCGAGTGGGACGCGGCGCGAGCCTTCCTGCCGATCGCCCGACGAGCCATTCCCGGCAACGCGCTGTTGGGTCCGATGTCCGATCGTGTCGCAGGGCTCATCAAGCTTGCCGAGGGCGATACGAATCGCGCGGCCACGCTCCTGCGGCGGGCGGTCCGAGGGTTCAGTCGCTTCAAGGTTCCCTTCGAGGAGGCTCAGACCCTCGTCGACCTGGCAGAAGCGCTTCCGACCTCCGCGGCGAGCGCATCACGGGCCGCAGCGCTCGACCTCTACGAGCGGCTCGGAGCTGAGTCGGCAGCCCAGGCGCTGCGTGCCGCGATGGCGCCGGAGAACCGCGGGATCCCGGTTAGATAGGCGAGTCGATCTTGTCGACGTTGCTCACCGATGTCCGGCGATCCGGTCGCCGAGCTCCCGCACCGAGCGCGCCAGACCGTCGAGTCGTTCGATGTCGTGCGAGGGTTGATGTAGCAGGGCCGGATGGCGACCTTTCCGGCCACTCGTGTCGTGGACGGAACGTAGCCGGGTTTCCGCCCGCAGGCGACGGGAGATCTCCACGTTGAGCCGGTCGAGGGTCGGGTCAGCCATATCCGGCCAACCGTTCGTCGGCCGACACGAGTGCGACCAGACGCCGCGCGAAGTCGTTGTGGCGCCGGACTCGCTGGCGCATCCCGTCCGCGCCGATCTCGCGCAGAACGGCCCATACGGCGACGCCCCGGGAAGGCGCCGATTGGTCGAGGTTGAAGTCGTGGAAGAGCTCGCCGAAGCTGTCGAAGGGCGAGCTGATCTCCGCATCGCTCTCGATGGCTCCCTCGAGATAGGCGGCCGGTTCCAGGCTGAACGCTCGGCCGAGCAACGCGCGGTCGCGGACGAAGACGGTGCCGATGCCCACCGATGCGACCAGCCACTTGTGCGGGTCGACCACCGCGGAATCCGCGCGCTCGAGGCCTTCGTAGAGCGACGCCACCCGCTCGTCCAGGCGCCCGAAGAGGCCGTAGGCGCCGTCGACGGGGAGCCCGCTGGCGAATTCCGCCGCCAGGTCGGCCAGCGGGGCGATGGGATCCACGGCACGGGTGTTCACGGTGCCGGCGGTCGCCACGAGCGCGACCGGCACGACCCCCGCCGATCGGTCCTCCTCGAGTCTCCGACGAAGTTCGTCGAGCTCGATGCGTCCACCGGCGTCGACGGGTATCCCGACGACCGCGTCCCGACCCAGGCCTAGGACCCGACCTCCAGCTCAATGCCGATCTCTTCGCCCATACGCTGATGTTCTCTGGCTGCACCAGCCACGGCGTGCAGTCCATGGCCTCGCCCCGCCACGCGTACCGCAGCTCCACGGGCTCGAGGCGACCGAGTAGAGACCTTCGGCGAATCGATCACGACCGTGCCTCCATGGCGCGCTCCGCGTCCCCCATTCGCACTTCGCCGGAGACGAGCTTCGGCAGCAACGTGTCGCGTAGGGCGGCGAGCGCGCCGGTTTCGCGTTCGTTGACCTCGACGCGATCGTCAAATGGCGATACGCGCATCTCGTAGGCCAGGACAAGGTCACGGGGCGGCATGACGCAAGGGATCGCGTGAAAGTCCCGCTTTCCGATTGAGCCGAAGACCGTTCCATCGGCCTCGAACTGCGCGAAAACGTTCGCGATCGAGTGCATGAACCGATAGGAATACGAACGGCTGCCTGTGTAATGTCGGACCGCAGATAGGCCGCGCCCGATGGCGCAGTCCTCTGACGCCATGTTGACGTCGCCGACGGGCGCCCGGACGCTGACGAGCGTGTCTCCAGCCTTCGCGAACCGGGTTGGAGCGGAGCAGTAAACGCGCCGCGTCGGAAAACGGAAGCCGAAGTCCGCACGCCCTTGGTAGAAGGGCACCCCATCACCTGCCAAGTTGTATGTGTCGCCAGGCGGAGACTGTCCCATCGTCAGGTTGAACTCATTGTCTACCGAACCGACCCGCCATCCGCTAGGGATCTCCCCCAGCTCCGAGTCCACGAACGAATCCGGGAACAGGTCGGCGAGGCGGGGCGGGAGGCCGGGGTCGCGGCCTTCGGACTTGGCGCGGACGGGGTCGAAGTCGACGAACCAGGACTTGAAGAGGGCCCGCGCGATCGCCTCCAGGGTCTCGTTCATCCGGCGATTCAGCTCGATCTTGTCGTCTAGGGTGCCGAGGACGTGGGCGATGGCGCGCTGCGCGGCGACGGGCGGCAGACGCACCTCCGCAGTGTGCAGATCGTTCCGGTTGAGACCTGGTACGGCCGCCTTGTCCGAGTAGGCGCTGAAGTCCATCGATCGTAGGAAGTAGCTGATGAACCGTGGATCGTTGCCCTTGAAGTCCCGGATGTAGAGGGACGTGTTCAGCGGCCAGTAGTCTTCGGTGATGTAGTGGACCTCACCGAGCGTCCCGTATCGCCCGATGACCACTCCTGGTGCCTTCGCCTTGGCTTCGGCGTGGCGACCGCTAACGCCAGACGAGGACACGATGGGAAATGGGCCGTCGCGCCGGTCACGGCTTGGCAGGTCGTAGCCCCTCTTCAGCTCAATCACGTCGCCAAGCGGTACCTCGCGCCACTCACCCGCCATACCCGAGCTCCTTCAGGTTGGCGGCGATGGCGGCATCCAGCTTCACGGGGTCGGCCAGCCTGCAACGCTCCGCGATCATCCCTCATCCCCCTTGGGCTTCCGGCGGCGAGACGGCTTCTTCTTCGCAGGCTCCTTCGAGGACGCCTTGCATCCGCTCGCTCCTGCCTCCAACCGTTGCACTTCCTGGACGGCGCGGTCGAAGTCGCTCGCCGGCTGCGCCGAATCCAGCCGGTGGCGCTCGGCTTCGTGCTTCTCGAACTCCGCGTGCGCGTGCCGCTCGGCCAGTTCGTGCGAGACGTTCCCCGCATGCGTCAGCACGTTCCGTTCGTTGAACTGGAGAAAGGCGTCCAGCCGCTCGACCCACTCGGCCATGTGCACGGGCGCTTGCGCTGGGCCTGGTCCTCAGCGAAGTCGAGGTACATCGTCACGACGCGGTTGAGTTCGCGGATCTCTTCCTCGCCGAGGTAGTTCTTCGCCACGATGACGTCGGCGCGGCGGATCGGGCCTCCGGGGGCGTTC
>JANOTJ010000483.1:0-11683 GCA_031416295.1 Chloroflexota bacterium | reverse complement strand
CCGGAGGTCCCTTCGTCCATCGAGCCCGGACGACGGTGGCGGGACCGGCACCTGACCTCGGGCTTCCGTCCCAGCTCCCGAGTGCGCGCCGGATGAGCGCTCGGCCGCGCGTCGGCGCGTCGGTCGATCTCGGCTCCAACTCCGTGCATCTGCTCGTGGCTGCGATCGCCGGCCATCGACTGCGCCCGATCGTGGACGAATCCGCGTTCCTTGGTCTAGGCGCCGCCGTGGATGGGCGCGCTCACCTGGGAGCCGCAGCCCGGGCGGAACTCGTCGCGACACTCCTCGGGTACGTCACGACCGCGCGGCAGCTTGGCGCGACGATGATCACCCTCCTGGGCACGGAGCCCATCCGCCGGGCAGCCGACGCCGCCAGGATCGTCGGAGACATCGAGCGCACGACCAGGGTCCCGCTGCACGTCCTGAGCCACGAGGAAGAGGCGTTTCTCACCCTCATCGGCGTGACCGACGGTCGCCCGGTGACCCGTGAAACGCTGGTCGTGGACATCGGCGGAGGCAGTTCCGAGTTCTGTGCCGTGCCTCCTCGCGGCCACGCTCGAGCCGCCGGCCTGCGCCTCGGTTCCAATCGCCTCACCGCACGGTTCGTCACCGGCGATCCCCCGACGGCGGCCGAGGTCGTGGCGATGACGGCGGCCGCCGACGAGGCGATGGCCGGGGCGATGGACGCGCACCCCCGCGAGATCGTGGCCGTGGGCGGGACCGCGTCCAACCTGCTCAAGGTCGCTCCGGGCGGGGTCGTGGACCCGCTGCTGACCCGGGCACGCCTCGCTGAGGCGCTCGCGACCGTCCTCGACGAGCCGGCGGCGGTCACGTCCGAGCGCTATGGCGTCAACCCGACCCGGGCGCGCATCCTGCCCGCCGGCGCCGTCATCGTGGATTCCCTGATGCGCCGCTACGGAGCGACGTCGGTCCGGGTCTCGGACGCGGGCATGCGCGAGGGCGCCGTGCTCATCGCCGACCACGTGGGTCTGGCGTGGCGCGACCGGCTCGAGGAACTCGCCCACGGCTGGCGGGCCTGACGCCACGCGGGACTGACGCCCTGACCTCCGCGACGATCAGAGGTCGGCGACGACCCTTCCGAGCGCCCGACGGAAGCGCAGTCCCGAGGCGCCCCGCCAGCTCGGGCCGATGGCCTTGCGCAGGCGCGCGACCTCCCGCTCGCGGTCGACGAGGTAGCGTCCGATCGCAGCACTCTCCGGCGAGCTGAGGCCGCCGGCCTGCTCGACGAGGAACGTTCGCGCCATCGAGGCGGTCACATCGGCATCGTTCATCAGCCCCAGGTGGTCCTGGAGCGCGGTGACCCGGGCGATGAGGGTTGCGGCCTCGGGGCCGAGCGCCTCGCGATTGAACTCGAGCGTGTAGCGGAGCCATTTCGCGGCGATGCGCAGGTCGTGGAGCGTTTCCACGTCGGCCCAGCGCAGGACCGGTTCGTAGCCGCGGAGCTGCTCGTAGGCCGCCCAGATGCGTGAAGGCGCCGTGTCCCGGACGCGGTGAGGTTGGACCGGGCCGACGGGCAGGACCGATGCGCCTTCGGTGCGCACGAAATCGCGATAGTCGTCCAGCCAGCGTTGATGCTTGTCGGAGTCGATCTCGCGCAAGAGCAGCATCCGGGCATCGTCTCGATGGGTCCGCCAGGCCGCCATGAGCGGCTCCATCGCGCGCTGCTCCGCCACCGGCAGGTCCGCACGATAGACGTCGGCGGCCTCCAGCTGGACGTCCAGGTCGCGTACGGCGCCAAGGCGGGCCGCGATCTCGCGCAGGCCGTCTCGGTAGCGCCGCGTCCGACCGGGACGGAACGAGGAGCCGAAGACGCGCCAGGCGGCGCGCTGGCGACGCGTGGCGACGCGCATCTTGTGAAGGTCCTCGGCATCGATGCCGGTGCGCGTGCCCGCTTCGTAGTCGAGCATCTTCGCAAGGTGGAAGCGCAGGACCTTGCGTCCGGCCTCGGCGACATGGTCCTCGGCGAGGACGCCCGGGGTCTTGCCCACGGACAGACTCGGGACTTCGAGCTTCGCTTTCGGGTCGGGCTGCGCCTCCCTGGCTGGCTTGTCGCCACGCAGCGCAGAGCCGTCGTCCGGCTCGATCCTCGATTCTCCGTGTTCGGCATCGACGGCGGCGAGCGCGGCGTCGAGCTTGCTCGAGGTCGCGCGGCGCAGCCCAGGCTCGGCGTCGAGCACCGTCGCGACCACCGCGAGGGCCGCTTCCTCGCCGCGCACGAGTTCGGCCTCGAGCTCCGTGAAGCGCTCGATGACCCGACCGTCGGCCACGACCTCGATGTCGTCGAGACTCAGCTCGACCGTCGCCGAATCCGACGCGTAGAGGCGCTTGCGTCGTCGCTGACGGATGGTCACGAGTTCCACGAGCGGCGCATCGCCGACGTGTTCGAGCAGCAGGGCGCGGGCGTCCGAGGCCGGCCAGGTCGCGGCTGGGGCGACCGCGTCGGCGGGCCCCTCGACCTCCTCGCGGCGGGCCGCTCCGCCGGCGGCCTCCACACGGGCCAGTGACTTGATCGAGATGATCGTGCCGTCGGCGACAGCACGCAGCCGGGCCGCGAAGCCCGCCTGGTTGAGCGACCCGTCCGCGGTGTCCACGTAGCGGTCCTCCATCATGACCTCGTGGGCAGGTGCGTCCTCGGCGACCAGAGAGCCGATTCGGTCCAGGGCGACGATCCGCCGGCCGGCTTTCGGGTCGTCCACCCGGAACTTCAGTTCGATCTCGACGGGTCGTGACCGATCATCGGACTTGGCGGCCTTGGCGGCCTTGCCCTCGCGGCTCACGCCCTTGGGTCCAGGGAGCCGGCGCCAGCACCCCGTCGATGTGGCGCCCCGGCCACGGCCGCGAGGGCGAGTGCCTGTTCCTTGAGCGTTTCGTGCGTGTCGATGGTGCCCTCCTGGCCGTTCAGGGTCTCTGTCCGGACCCAGGTCGCGTCGGCGGTCAGCTGCCACGACCGGCGGTCGTCGGCGAGCATCAGTTCCACGATCTCGCGCAGGCGTTCGCGCGCCTCGTGATCCTCGACGGGCACGACAGCCTCCACCCGGCGGTCGAGGTTGCGATCCATGAGGTCCGCCGAGCCGATGTACCACTCGGCCTCGCCGCCGTTGGTGAAGCCCCAGATCCGCGAGTGCTCCAGGAACTCACCGACGATCGAGCGCACACGGACGTGCTCGGAGATGCCCGGAAGCCCGGGCTGGAGCGAGCATGCCCCGCGGACAATGAGATCCACCGACACGCCCGCCGCCGAGGCTCGGTAAAGGGCCTCGATTGACGGGCCATCCACGATCGCGTTGGTCTTGATCACGATGCGCGCCTCGCGCCCCGCCGCGACATGGGCGATCTCGCGGTCCACGAGGGCGACGAAGCCGGCGCGGAGGCTATGTGGGGCCACGAGGATCCGCCGGAACGTCCGCTGGCGCGACAGGCCGGTCAGAACGTTGAACAGGTCCGTCACGTCGGCGCCGATCTCCGGGCGGGCGGTGAGCAGTCCGATGTCCACGTACAGACGGGCGGTCTTGGGGTTGTAGTTGCCGGTCCCGATGTGCACGTAGCGGCGCAGCCCGGACCCTTCGCGGCGGACCACCAGCGCGGTCTTGGAGTGGGTCTTGAGCCCGACCAGGCCGTACACGACATGGGCGCCGGCTCGTTCCAGCTTGCGCGCCCAGATGATGTTGGCCTCTTCGTCGAAGCGCGCCTTGATCTCGACCAGGACGACGACCTGCTTGCCGCGCTCGGCCGCCTGGATCAGCGACTGGACGATGGGCGAGTCGCCGGACGTGCGATACAGGGTCTGCTTGATGGTCAGGACGTCCGGGTCGTCGGCGGCCTGGGCGATGAAACGCTCCACGGATGCCACGAACGAGTCGTACGGGTGGTGGACCAGGATGTCACCGGCGCGGATCGCCGCGAAGACGTCGGCGGGCTCGTCCTCGTCCGGGGGCATCAGGCGTGGCGGCGTGACCGGCGTCCATGGCGGGCCCTTCAGGTCCGGCCGATCGAGCTCCACGATCCGCCACAGGGCGGTCAGGTCCAGCAGCCCCCCGACCTCGTAGGCGTCGTGCGCTTCCAGGCCCAGGCCGCGCTGGAGCAGGTTGCGCGTCGCGGCCGGCATGGATCGCTCCACCTCCAGGCGGACCGCCTCGCCGAACCGTCGGCGCCGAAGCTCCTCCTCGATGGCCATGAGCAGGTCGTCGGCCTCGTCCTCCTCGATGGCCAGGTCGGCGTTCCGGGTGACCCGGAACATGTGGGTTTCCACGACCTGCATGCCGGTGAACAGATCGGCCAGATTGGCGGCGATGACCTGGTCGATGGGCACGAAACGGTGGGGCTCGACCTCGAGCAGGCGGGGCAGGATCTGGGGGACCTTGACCCGCGCGAAGACGCGCTCACCGGTGTCCGGATCCACGAGGCCGACGGCGATGGACAGGCTCAGCGTGGAGATGTACGGGAACGGGTGGCCGGGGTCCACGGCCAGGGGCGTCAGGACCGGGAAGATCTCGTCGCGATAGCGCTGGTGGAGCGCGCCATGGTGGGCCGGGATGCTCGCGTAGTCCACGATCTCCACGCCCTCTGCCGCGAGTTCAGCGCGAAGCTCGAGGAAGATCGCCGAGTGTTCGGCGACGAGCTCCAGGATACGGGCACGGGCCGCAGCCAGCTGCTCGACGGGTGTCCGGCCATCCGCGGCCCGGGCGACGGCGCCGGCCTCGATCTGCTGGCGCAGCCCGGCGACGCGGACCTGGAAGAACTCATCGAGGTTGCTGGCGAAGATGGCCAGGAACTTCGCTCGGTCCAGAAGCGGGTTGCGGGTGTCACGGGCCTCGAACAGGACCCGCCCGTTGAACTCGATCCATGACAGTTCCCGGTTGAGGTACGGGAACTCAGGACTCGGCCGCGCGTTCCGGCGCGAGCTGGTCACCGGCACGCGAGCGGCGAGTGATGCGCCTGCGCTGGGATCGACGGCGGCCATCGGTGTGGATCGGGCTCCTGGTGGGTCGGGCCGGCACGGCGAACGGGCTGCCGACTGTGCGCGACGGGCCGGCGAGGATAGCACGGGCCGATGAACGATCCGGGGTCAGTCCTCGGCGACGTAGCGCCGTTCGCCAGAGCCTGGATCGAGCCACACGCGCATGCGTCGGCGCGTCGTCGGATCCTCGAAGCGCTCGTCGGTCGGTCGGAAGCGCGGATCGAGTGCCCGTCCAGCGGGTTCGCCGCCGCCCGGGCCAGGGGGCGACGACAGGCGTTCGGCGTCGTCGGAGCGATAGCGAGCGCGCTCGACCAGGGCCGCCACGACCAGGACCAGGCCGACGACCACGCCCCACCAGCCGGCAGCCACGGCCGAGGTGCCGCCGGCCCCGATGCCCGCGAACCCGCCCAGGACCATGGTCGCGCCCAGGGCGAGGACGAACAGTCGGCCGCCATCGAAGCCGCCCATGTCAGTCGATCGTCGGTGGCGGCGTCGCGCCGGCGACCGTCGCGTTGCGGACCAGCCGATCAAGGGCCTGGCGCCGGGTGTCCTCGAGCAAGCTCGTGTACTCATGGATCTCGCCGCCGCCGATGGAGCGCAGGCTGGCCATGATGTTGCCGCCCAGGCCGCGGCTCCGAACGACGAGGCCGAAGACCATGCCCCTGGACTCGACGATGCGATGGCCGGGCAGGTACGGAGTGGTGACGACGATCATCGGTGCTCCTCGTGGGTACCGGCGGCGGCCGGTGGTGCGGTCGCGAGCTGCCCGCCGCGTCGGGCGCTGCAGGCCGGGCAGGGACAGCGGTCACGCAGCAGGCGGAACGGGTAATAGCCGGTCTTGTGCCCGTCGGCCCAGTGCGGCGAGACCGCGTAATTGCCGACCAGATGCATGTCCGTCAGGCGGGTCTGCTCCGAGGTCAGGGTCGGCGCGCTGTCCAGCCAGCCCGGCATCCCGGCCTCGCCCCGGCAATACGCGCACGGGCACAGCCAACGCAGGGCCGTCATCTCGAACACGGTCTCGTGGTCGTCCGCCCAGCCGATGGCCACGGTCCGGGCCTCGCGGTCGGCGTGGATGGTGCGCGGTGTCGTCGCGGCGGCACTGGCCGGATCGGTCGAGGGCGTGGACACGTGAGGGATTGTCGCACGACCCGCTTCCGGCGCCGACCGCACGGGTCCGCGATGATGGCCACATGCTCGTCGCGCTGCCCGAAGCCCACGCCCTGACCGCCGCTGCGGTCGCGGCGGCACGCGACGTGGAGCCGGCACGGGGCCTGACCACGACCGAGGTCAGGGCACGGGCCGCGACCGCCGGACCCAACGAACTTGAGCCTGCCCGGCGCGGATCCGTGCTCGGGATGATCGTGGAGTCGGCCACGGAGCCGTTCATCCTGCTGCTGCTCGCCGCAGGCGTGGGTGCGATCCTGCTGGGCGAGGTGCGCGACGGGCTGCTGGTCCTCGTGGGGCTCGTCCCGATCATCGGCGCGGATGTCGTGACCGAATACCGCGGCGAGCGCGCGCTGGAGGCGTTGCGTGATGCCTCCGCGCCGCGGGCCACCGTCCGTCGCGATGGCGCGGTCGGCGAGGTCGCGGCCGCCCACCTGGTGCCCGGCGACATCGTGCTCCTTCGCGCCGGTGACATCGTGCCGGCCGATCTCCGCCTGCTGAGCGCGGACCGGCTGCTGCTTGATCGCAGCGCGCTCACCGGGGAGTCCGTCCCGGAGCCCGGGGCGGTCGTCCCCGATGCGCCGGACACGCCCCTCGCCGAACGCCGATCGATGGCGTACGCCGGGAGTCCGGTCCTGGGCGGCCGTGCCGAGGGGGTGGTCGTCGCGATCGGCTCGGGCACCGAGGTCGGACGCATCGCCAGCGGTCTGACCGCCACGGAACGCCGTCGTTCACCGCTCCAGTCGGAGCTCGATCGATTGGTTCGTCTCCTCCTCGTCGTCGCCATCGCTCTCATCGTCATCGTCACGGGCCTCGGATTCCTGCGCGGGCAGCCGGCGGGCGCCAACGTCCTGGCCGGCATCTCGGCGGCGATCGCCGCGATCCCCGAGGAACCGCCGATCCTCCTCGCGGTCATCCTCGGTCTGGGCGCGTATCGACTGCTGCGCCGCGGCGTCCTCGTGCGCCGGCTCAACGCCGAGGAGACGCTTGGGGCCGTGGACCTCATCGTCACCGACAAGACCGGCACGCTCACGCGCAATCGACTCGAAGTGGCCACGCTGCGCACACTCGCCGGTCCGACGACGGATCGCGCGGCGCGGCGCTCGATCCTCGCCGATGCCGTGCGCGCCGAGGATGACGCCTGGTTCTCGGCGAGCGGCGTCGTCCCTGGCTCGTTCACCCGCGCGCTGCTCGTCGGCCTGGCCGATCTCGACCCGCGCGGCCTTGACCCGCGCGGCCTGGACCTGCTCGGCTTCGACCCGGCCGTGCTCGACCCGGCCGTGCTCGACCCGGCCGACCTCGTCGACGCGACGCCGGTCAGCGACGACCGGCGATATGCGCGGACTGTCACACGCGATGGGATCGTGCGCCTGCTCGGCGCCCCGGAGGCGGTGCTCGCGGCGTGCCTGGCGGGCGATGCGGACCGTGCGGCCTGGCACGCCCTGATCGAGGACCACGCGCGTTCGGGTGAGCGCGTGGTCGGGCTCGCGATCGGTCGCATCGATGCCACCGACAGCGTGGCTGGTCGGCCGTCGATGGTCGCCTTGATCGGCTTTGCGGACCCGCTTCGAGAGGGCATCCGGGAGGCCTTCGCGACTGCTGCCCAGGCCGGGATCGCCACGATCGTCGTGACCGGCGACCACCCGGCGACCGCCGCGGCCATCGCGGGTCAGGCGGGCCTGCACGACGAGGACGCTGCGGTCGCCCTGGGCGACGAGCTCGCGGCGCTCGATGACGCGGCCCTGACGGCGCGCCTGCCATTCCTGCGGGTGATCGCGCGGTCCACGCCCGATGGCAAGGAGCGCCTGGTCCGCCTTGCCCATGCGGCCGGGCGCACGGTCGCGGTCACGGGTGACGGGGTCAACGACGCTCCCGCACTCAACCGGGCGGATGTCGCGGTGGCCATGGGCTCGGGCACGGCCGTGGCCAAGGGCGCGTCCGACCTTGTCCTCGGCGACGATTCGTTCGCGACGCTGCTCTTCGGATTGCGCGAGGGCCGGCGCATCGTGGATAACGTCCAGAAGGGCCTGGTCTTCCTCGTCTCCACGCACATCGCGCTGCTCGGATTCATCCTCATCGCAACGCTGGCGGGCTTTGGTCAACCGCTCCTCCCGTTGCAGATCCTGTGGCTGGAACTGTTCATCGACCTGGCCACGTCCATCGCCTTCGAGCGCGAGCCTGAGGAACCCGACCTCATGCGCCGGCCACCCCGGCAACGTGGCGTGCCCCTCCTGGACAACGGGCTGCTGGCCAGGATCGTGGTCGCCGGCAGTTTCTCGGCGGTGGCGGCCCTCGCGATCATGCTGGCGGCCCCGGGCACGCCCGAGCATGTTCGCTGGCTTGCCTACACGTCGCTCGTGGTCGCCCAGGTCGTCCGCGCCTACGCCAACCGCAGTCTCGCCACGCCGCTCCATCGACTGTCTCGGAACGGGCTGCTGCTGGGGGCCGTCGGCCTGGTGATCGTGAGCACGGCGGTCATCCCGTATCTGCCGCCGCTTGCCGAGGCCTTCCGGGCCACGCCGCTGGATGCCGGGGAGTGGCTCGTGGTCGCACTCATCGCCATCACCCCGGCACTCCTCGCCGAGGTCGTCAGGACCGTTCGCCCAGGTACCCGCTGGGTGGCCTGAGCAGGGCCGCTCCCGCGTCCCGTGGCGCCCGGAGCGGCCCGAGGGGTTCCAGCTGGCGCCGCGGTGCGCCCCGGGCTGGCGCCGCAGTGGTGCGCCGGGCTGGCGCCGCGATCGCCCAGGTGAAGCTCCGCCGACGGTGGTGCAAGGAATTCCCTACCAGCACTGGTGGTGCTGGTATCGGCCGAAAACCCGTCGTCGTGGGACCGCCACGCTCCGGTCCACGCACCGGTCACGCTCGGATGGGAGCGCGCGAGGCGCCGCACTGGCCTGATCGCGCGGGTAGTAGCACTGGTACTGCTGCAAGGGAATTTCTGACGCGCTGGCCGGCTGCCCCACGCCGCTCCCGCGCCGGTCGCCGCGCTGGCCGGCTCCCCTACGCGGCGCCCCGGCCGGCTCCGGCGTCCCGACGCCGCTCCGACCAGGAGCGAACACGGCACGGATCCTTCCTGGACCAGCGCCCAGGATCCATCTCCAGGTCGTCTGGGGACCGGTCCACGAGGCGTTCATCGCGAAACCACGCCCTGAAGGTGCGCTGAGGAGGCAGGATCGGCCAAGGACCCGGCCGGCTCCAGCTCCTGCGGGAGCCCGACCCGGCCGGCACCCGCTCCTGCGGGAGCGCCGGAGCCAACGCACGACCGGACCATCGGGTCAGCGGCGGGATGCCGGGTCCCGGACTATGCTCGGCTCGTGACTCTAGCCATCGACCACGTCACCAAGCGCTTCGCGCAGACCACCGCCCTCGACAACCTCACCTTCGAGGTGCCGCGAGGGCGGATCTTCGGCTTTCTCGGCGCCAACGGTGCGGGCAAGACGACGACCATGCGCATCTGCCTGGGCATCCTCGAGGCGGACGAGGGCTCGGTCCTCTGGGATGGCCGGCCCACCACAGCGCTGCCCAGGCGAACCTGGGGCTACCTGCCCGAGGAGCGCGGTCTCTATCCCCGGATGACCGTCCTGGACCAGCTCGTGTACTTCGCCGCGCTGTACGGCGAGGCCCCCGCACGCGCCCGCACGAACGCGCTCGCCTGGCTCGAGCGGTTCCGCATCCCGGACTACGCGCATCGACGCGCCGGCGAGCTGTCCAAGGGCAACCAGCAGAAGGTCCAGTTCATCGCCGCGGTCCTGCACGAACCCGACGTCCTGCTCATGGACGAACCCTTCACGGGGCTTGACCCGGTCAATCTCGCTCTCCTGCGCGAGGCCCTCGTCGAGCTTCGCGACGCCGGCCGCACGATCGTCTTCTCGACCCACCAGATGGAGGCGGCCGAGGCACTCTGCGAAGCGGTGGCCATCGTCGATCACGGCCGCCTCGTCGCCTCGGGCACGTTGACCGAGCTGAAGCGCGACTCTCGAGCACGGACCGTGCGCCTCGGGGTCGAGGGCGAGACGATGCCGACCTGGCTGACCAACCTGCCCGGGGTGGCCCTGGCCCGACCGGGCGCCGGCTACGCCGAGCTCGAGCTGCACGCGGGCATCGATGCGCCGTCGATCCTCGCCGCAGCGGTCGCGCGCGGGGCGCGGGTGACCCGTTTCGAGGTCGCCGAGCCGTCACTTGAAGCCATCTTCATCGAGAAGGTCGGTCGGCCCGCCGACGCCGAAGACGAAGCTCCGACGCCGGCCCTGCCGGCCAGCCCCGACCTCGAAGTCATCGAAGGCGCTGCCTGACATGGCCCGCCACGATCCGCTCCTGCCCAACGCCCTGATCGTCGCCCGGCGCGAATTCCGCGACCGGACCAGGAGCCCGCTGTTCGTGGCCTCGACGATCGTGCTGATGGTCCTCGCGGTGGGCGTGGCCATGACCCCGATCACCATCAGCTACCTGGACCGCGGCCGGCAGACCCACATCGATGTCGTGTCCAGCGAGCCCGGCCTCGGGACGCTCGCGAGGTCGGTCCTCGACGGGGTCCTGAACGCGCTGCCGGCGGGCGCGGATGCCGCCGAGTTCGAGCCGCCCTTCGACATCGAGTCGGTCAGCGCTGCAGAAGCCGATGCGCGGCTCGAGTCGGGCGAGATCGACGGCAGCCTCGTCGTCGAGCGCCTGGCCAGCGGACAGCTCTCCATCGCCTATCGAACGAGGGGCATCCCGGACGCGTCGCGCACGCAACTCGTCAGCATCGCGGCTTTCGGGCTGGGCGTCCTCGACTGGAGCGCGCGGCTGCCTCCGGGTGCCTTCGTCGATCCGTTCCAGACCCCGCAGTTCGATATCGTGCCGGTGGGCGCGCCGAGCGACGGGGGCGCCCCGATCGATGCTCGCGAGCTGGCCAGCCGGACGTTCCTTGGCACCGTGTTCATCGTGCTCATGTTCATCAGCATCCTGATCTACGGGATGTGGGTGGCCACCGGCGTCGCGACGGAGAAGAGCAGTCGGGTCATGGAGCTGATGATCAGCGCGGCTTCGCCCCGGCAGCTCGTGCTCGGCAAGGTCGCCGGTATCGGTGGGGCGGGCCTGACCCAGTACCTTGCGGTCGCGGTCCCGGCGCTCGTCGTGCTCGCCTTCCAGGGCCAGCTCGCGACGGGCATCCTGGGCGCAGCCGGAGCCGAGGGCGTGCCGACGGGGGCGTTGACGCCGACGCTGCTCCTTGCCTACGGAGTGTTCTTCATCCTCGGGTTCACCCTCTTCGCATTCGTGTACGCCGCCGTGGGCTCGTACGTCAGCCGACCAGACGACCTCCAGACCCTATCGCTCCCGCTCAGCCTGGTGGCCATGACCGGCTATCTCACGGCATTGCCGATCCTGCTCAGTGGCGGTGGCGGGACCCTGTCCAGACTCGCCTCGCTCATGCCGCCGTTCAGCCCGTTCGCGATGCTGGCCCGGGTGATGACGGGATCCGTGCCACTGTGGGAACTGATCCTCTCCCTGGTCCTGCTGGTGACATTCGTGGCCGTCGTGGCCTCGGCGGCGATCCGGATGTAC
>JANOTJ010000482.1:0-3047 GCA_031416295.1 Chloroflexota bacterium | reverse complement strand
AGCCTGCTCGCCCTGCGCGAGGCGGACTACGTGGTGGTGGCGAGGTCCATCGGGGCGTCGGAGCTGCGCCTCCTGATGCGCCACATGCTGCCGAACTCGCTGACGCCGTTGATCGTGGCGGCCACGCTCGCCCTGGCGACGGCGATCATCGATGTCGCGGGCCTGGGCTTCCTTGGTCTCGGGCCGCCTGATCCGCGGACGGCCGAGTGGGGGACCATGCTGACCGACTCGACCCAGGCCCTGCGCCGCGCGCCGTGGCTCATCTTCTTCCCGGGTCTGGCCATCACCTTGAGCGTGATCGGGTTCAACCTGCTGGGCGACGGGCTGCGCGAAGCGCTCGATCCGCGGTCGCGTCGATGACCAGGATGACGGACACGGCGCCGCGTGCTCACGATGCGCCGCTCCTGCAGGTCTGCGACCTCCTCGTCCGGTTCCGGACCCAGGACGGCACGACCCATGCCGTGAACGGCATCTCGTTCGACCTCGCCGCCGGCGAGACGATGGCCCTCGTCGGCGAGTCGGGCTGCGGCAAGAGCGTGACCAGTCTCGCGATCATGCGCCTCCTGCCCAAACCCGCCGGGATCATCGATGGCGGGAGCGTGGACTTCGACGGCATGGATCTCGTGCGCATCCCCGAGGCGGACATGCGCGACCTGCGCGGGCGCGAGATCGCGATGATCTTCCAGGACCCGATGACCAGCCTCAACCCGGTGCTGACCGTGGAGGAGCAGCTGGTCGAGACGATCCAGGCCCACCGCTCGGTGGACAAGGCGACGGCGCGCGCCCGGGCCATCGAGCTCCTCGGGATGGTCGGGATCTCGCGACCCGAGACGCGGGTCAGGAGCTATCCACACCAGTTCTCCGGGGGCATGCGCCAGCGAGTCATGATCGCCATGGCGCTCGCCCTCGAGCCCCGCCTGATGATCGCCGACGAGCCGACGACGGCCCTCGACGTGACCATCCAGGCGCAGGTCCTGGACCTGCTCAAGCGGCTCACCACGGACGCCGGCACGGCGCTCATCCTGATCACTCACGACCTGGGCGTGGTCGCCGGCATGACCCAGCGGGTCAACGTGATGTATGCGGGCTCGATCGTCGAGACGGGCACGACCCTGGACCTGTTCGCGACCCCGTCGCACCCGTATACGGTCGGTCTCCTCCACTCCGTGCCGCGTATGGACGTGGAGGAGTCGGAGGAACTCATCCCCATCGAGGGCACGCCACCGGACCAGCGCAACGCACCGGTCGGCTGCGCCTTCGCGCCACGCTGTGCCTGGCGGCTCGACCGGTGCTGGACGGATCGACCGCCCCTGCTGCCGCTGCGTGCCGGTGAGCCCGTGGTCACGATCGGGCCCGACGCGACGCACATGACGGCCTGTCACAATCCGCCGACGCCCGCGGAGGCCGCGGCCGGGCGGCCCCTGCGCGAGGTCGCGCTGACCGGGGAGCGTGCGTCGCCGGCCGGGACTGCGATCGTCGCCGAGAAGCCTGCATGACCGATTCGGCCGAGCTCCTGCGCGTCGAGGACGTCAAGGTCTGGTTCCCGATCTCGGAGGGTCTCATCGTCAGTCGCCACATCGGCGATGTGCGGGCCGTGGACGGGGTCAGCTTCTCGATGCATCGGGGCGAGACCCTGGGCCTCGTCGGCGAGTCCGGCTGTGGCAAGAGCACGATCGGCCGGACGATCATCCGGCTTCACAAGCCGACCGCCGGGCGCATCGAGTTCGACGGCGTGGACGTGGCCTCACTCGAGGGCGCCGGCCTGCGCCAGATGCGCCGGCGCATGCAGATGGTCTTCCAGGACCCGTACGCCAGCCTGGACCCGCGGATGAACGTGGGCGCGATCGTGTCCGAGCCGCTCGAGGTGCACCGCTCGGGGACGTCGGCGTCACGACGCGAGCGGAGCCGCGAACTGTTGTCCATCGTCGGCCTCGATCCGCGCTTCGTGGACCGCTACCCGCACGAGTTCTCGGGCGGCCAGCGCCAGCGCGTCGGTATCGCCCGGGCGCTGGCCATGCAACCGGACCTCATCGTCGCCGACGAACCGATCAGTGCCCTCGACGTCTCGATCCAGGCCCAGATCATCAACCTGCTCGGTCGGCTCCAGGGCGAGTTCGGGCTGACCTACCTGTTCATCGCCCACGACCTCTCGGTGGTCGCCCATATCAGCGACCGCATCGCGGTCATGTACCTCGGTCGGATCGTGGAGCTGACCAACGCCCGGGAGCTGACCCGCCACCCCCTGCACCCGTACAGCGTCGCGCTCCTCTCGGCGATCCCGATCCCGGACCCCGTGGTCGAGAGCCGGCGCCGACGGATCATCCTGACCGGTGACGTGCCCTCGCCGGTGTCACCGCCGTCCGGCTGCCGCTTCCACACCCGCTGCTGGTTGCGCGAGCGCATGGGCAACCCGGAGATCTGCCACACCGTGGAGCCGGAGCTGCGGATGGTCGGGTCCGGCCACGAGGTCGCGTGCCACTTCGGCGAGCAGGTCGAGGGGTCGCTCGAGCAGGTCCAGGCCACGGGCCGGACGCGACCTGCGGCGCCGGCCGCTGGTGGCCCCGTCGTCGTGCCAGCCGTAGCCCCGGCTGCGGGCCCCGCTGCTGCCCCAGGCCCCGCGGCTGCGAAAGGCCCGGGTGCGCCCCCGGCCTGACCGGTCGACGCTCCCGTCGCGTATCCTCGCGGCGGATGGACAGCGTGCGCATCGCCCTCGCCCAGATCGCCCCGGAGCTTGGCGCCCTCGAGGCGAATCTGGAGCGCCACCACGAGATCCTCGCGACGGCTCGAGCCGATGGCGCGGACCTCGTCGTGTTCCCCGAACTCGGGCTTACCGGGTACCTGCTCCAGGACCTGGCGGCCGAGGTCGCGATGCGCCTCGACGACGTGCGCCTGACCCGCCTGGTCGGTGCCACCCGCGACCTGTCCACGGTCGTCTCGTTCGTCGAGGAATCGGCCGACCATCGGCTGTTCATCGCCGCGGCGCTGATCGAGGACGGAGCCATCCGGCACGTGCATCGCAAGCTGTTCCTGCCCACCTATGGGCTCTT
>JANOTJ010000481.1:0-2082 GCA_031416295.1 Chloroflexota bacterium | reverse complement strand
TACCTCGACATCCTGGCCGCGGGCGGCGGCATCCTCTCGACCGTGGCCGCGACCCGGCGGGCCAGCGAGGGCGAGCTCCTTGCGCATGGCCGGCGCTGGCTGGACGAGATGCTGACCCACGGCGTCACGACCATCGAGGCGAAGTCCGGCTATGGGCTCGATCTCGAGACGGAGATCCGGTTGCTCGATGTCGCCTGGCAGCTCGGCCGCGAGGGCCCCATCGATGTCGTGCCGACGTGGCTCGGGGCGCATGCGGTCCCGGCCGAGTTCCGGGCCCGGCCCGACGGCGTTGAAGCCTTCGTCCGCTCGCTCATCGAGGAGCAGTTGCCCGGGGTGGCGGCCCATGGCCGGGCGCGCTTCGCCGACGCGTTCTGCGAGACGGGCGTGTTCAGCGCGGACCAGTCGCGGCGCGTCCTCCAGGCGGCCATCGGCTACGGCCTCGCGCCGCGGCTGCACGCCGACGAGCTGGCTCCATCCGGTGGCGCGGAGTTGGCGGCCGAACTCGGCGCGGCCTCAGCCGACCACCTGGCCACGCCATCCGATGCCGGGATCGCCGCGATGGCGGCCGTCGCCTCGTCGGAGGACCCCGTCGTCGCGACGCTCCTGCCGATCACGACCTGGTTCCTCATGAAGTCGCAGCACGCACCCGCCCGGCGGTTCGTGGACGCGGGTGTACCGGTCGCCATCGGCACGGACTTCAACCCCGGAACCTCGCCATCGCCGAATCTCACCCTGGCCATGTCCATGGCCTGTATCAACCTTGGGCTGTCTCCGGACGAGGCGCTGGCGGCCGTGACCATCAACGCCGCTCGGGCGCTCCTGCTCGAGGACGAGATCGGCTCGCTCGAGTCGGGGAAGGCCGCCGACGTCGTGATCTGGCGCGTGCCGTCGTCGGCCCACATCGCCTATCACCCGGGCGCGGACCTGGTCCGCACAGTGATCAAGCGCGGCAAGGTCGTCCTCGAGCGCCCCTAGGTGGCTGGTGTCAGCCGCGAGCTTCGAGCACGACCGTGGTGGTCTCCGCGGGAAGGCTCGACGCAGTGACCGAGAGCTTGGGCTGCGAGGTCGGCTCGGCACCCATCTCGTGGAAGAACTTGGTGAGTGCCTCGGCGCAGTCGGCGGGGTCCTCGCACAGGGGCATGGGTACGACGATGCGCGGATCGAGCTGGGCGACCAGCGCCGCCGCCTTCGTCGGCGTGAGCGCGCCGCCAAGGGGCACGCACACGATATCCACCGACCCGATCTCACCGAGTTCCTCCTCGGTGAGCAGGTGGCCGATGTCGCCGAGGTGCACGGTGTGGATGCCATCGATCTCGATGACGAAGGCGAGGCCCTTGCCGGCCTCGACGCCGCGCGCATCGTCGCGATACGTTCGCACGCCCGTGATCAGAACCTCCTTGACCTCGTACTCACCGGGCCCGTCGAGGACGAAGGCCTCTTCGAGACTGGCCGGCAGGCGGGTCCGACCGTCGCGCGATGTCTTGCCCTTGGCCTTGGGCAGCGGTGCGCTGTCGGGGTGGCTGTAGGTGACGATGTCGCCGGTGATCCCCCGACCGGTCGGCCCGACGACCGACTGATAGGGATCGGCCACGACGACGGCATCCTTGCCGCGAAGGCGGATGCAGGTCCGCCCGTACCAGGTGAGTTCCATCGTCGCGATTCTGACACAGCGCCCTGCACCGCGACTGCACACGGACGCAAGGGCGTCAGCGGCGTCGTCCGCCGGCTCGTGTGCCGGACATGGAAAGACCGGAGGCGCCTGCCCAATCGGCACCTCCGGTCGGAGGGAGGGAGGATGGAACCTTGTGGGTTCGTCCGTGCCAAACATTAGTCCTGGACGGTTCACGATCGAGTCGGCAAGCGATTAAGAAAGCGATATCGACCCCCCGACCGGCCCGTCACCGGGCTCGTGCGACAATCCCGGCCATGACACGAACGTTCCTGGCGCGGCTCGCTGCGCTCCTGACCGCGGCCGCGATCGTGCTCGCCGCCTGCGGTCCCAGCACCCCGGTCGCCTCGCCCCAGGCGAGCGGGACGCCGTCCACGGCACCGAGCACGGTCGCGCCGGCAAGCGCAGCGCCG
>JANOTJ010000480.1:0-3037 GCA_031416295.1 Chloroflexota bacterium | reverse complement strand
GGAGCGGACGACCGCCGTCTCGGCGACCCTCCTCCGTCACGCCGCTCGTGGCGAGTTCGCGGAGCGCATCCATCGACTCCTCGCCGCGCTCCTGGGGAATGACGACGCGGCCCTGCCTGGGGCGGTCGAGAGGGCCGCCGCGTGGGGCGCCACCTCGGGCATGGACGGGCTCGTCGGTGTCCTCGCCGGACTCGATGCCGCCGCGGCGTCCGGCCGACGGGGCCTCGCCTGATGGCCGTCGTCCGCGCCCGTGTCTTCGCCAACAGCTACCGCGATTCGGTAGAGTTGATGCAGATCGCCGCAGGGATCGAGGCGATCGTCGGGATCGAGCGAGCGGGCCTCGTCATGGCCACCCCCGCGAACCGCGACGTGCTCGCCGCGGCCGGCCTCCTGACCTCTGCCGCCGCCGCGGCCCGCCCGAATGATCTCGTCGTCACCGTCTCCGCGGTCGATGACGCCGTCGCCGAGGCCGCGCTCGATCAGGCGGCCGAGCGCCTCGTCGGTCCCGGTGCGGACGGCGCGGGCGAGGCGGCCCGCACGGATGCCCGGACGATCGCGGAGGCGGTCGCCGAGCTCGGGACGGCCAATCTCGCGCTCATCTCCACGCCCGGTACGTTCGCCACGGCCGAGGCGATGAAGGCGCTCAAGCGCGGCCTCAACGTCTTCCTGTTCAGTGACAACGTCCCACTGGAGGACGAGATCGAGCTCAAGGCGATCGCCCGACGGAAGGGCCTGCTGCTCATGGGGCCCGACTGCGGGACGGCGATCATCGACGGCGTCCCGCTCGGCTTCGCGAACGCTGTTCGCCGCGGGACCGTCGGCCTCGTCGCCGCATCTGGCACCGGGCTCCAGCAGGTGAGCTGCCTCATCCATCGGGCCGGCGCCGGCGTGTCGCAGGCCATCGGGGTCGGCGGTCGCGACCTCGACGAGCGTGTCGGCGGCGCGATGATGCTGTACGGGCTGGAACGGCTCGCCGCCGACCCCGGGACCGAGATCATCGTCCTGATCTCCAAGCCGCCCGCAGCGAGCGTCGCCAAACGGGTGCTGGACGCGGCCGCCGCCGCCGGCAAGCCCGTCGTCGTCAACTTCCTTGGCGGTGATCCGGTGGCGGTCAGTTCGGTCGGGGCGATCCCGGCGGCCACGTTCGAGGCGGCGGCCGCGATCGCGAGCGCTCTTGCGCTTGGCCGACCGATGCCGGTGGAAGACAACGGGGTCGACCCGAGCGTTGCCGCGGCAGTCACGACTGCGACCTTCGGCCTGCAGCCCGGGCAGGTGCGGATCCGTGGCCTGTACAGCGGCGGCTCGCTCGCCGGCGAGGCGAAGCTCATCCTCCAGGCAACGCTCGGCGCCGAGCGCGCGGCCACCCACGAGATCCTCGATCTGGGCGACGACGAGTACACGGTGGGTCGGCCGCACCCGATGATCGATCCGCGCCTCCGCAACGAATATCTCCTGGCCGCAGCGCTCCACCCATCGACCGCGGTCATCCTCCTCGATGTCGTTCTTGGGTACGGCGCTCACCCGGACCCCGCGGGCCAGCTCTCGACTGCGATCCAGGGGGCACGCGCGGGCGCGGCCGGCGAGGGCAGACGGGTCGCCGTCGTGGCCTCGGTGTGTGGCACCGACGCGGACCCGCAGGGGCTCGCCGCCCAGGAAGCGACGCTCGCCGCCGCTGGCGTGATCCTGGCCCCGAGCAACGCGCGGGCGGCGAAGATCGCCGCGGATATCGCGGTTCGGGTCGCTGGCGATGGGGCACAGACCGCCGATTCCGCCGGAGCTGCCGGCGCCGCCGGAGCTGCCGGCGCGCACGTGGGGGCTCGCGCGTGAGTGACGCCGGCCCGTTCAACCTCTATCCGGACGGCCTTCGTGCGGTCAACGTCGGCCCGGACATGTTCGCGGCCCCGCTCGCCGCGCACGGTGTGACCGTGGCCGCGCTCGAATGGCGCCCGCCGGCCGACGGTGATCGCGAAGTCGGCCTGCTCCTCGCCCGTCTCGAGGACGACCCCGACGATCCGATCGGTCGGACGGTTTCGGCCGCGAATGCCCAGGCCGTGGAGCGCCTCCTCGCTGCGCAGCCGATGCTCGTTGACATCGCGCCGGCCGCCGCCGCACTTGGTTTGGGGGAGCGCCAGCTGCTCCATGCCGGTCCGCCGATCGAGTGGGACCGGATGGCCGGGCCGGTGCAGGGCGCCGTGATCGGCGCGATCCTCTTCGAGGGCTGGGCGACCACCCCGGAGGACGCGACCGAGATGGCCGCTTCGGGCCGGATCGGGCTCTCGCCGTGCCACCACCATGGCGCGGTCGGGCCGATGGCCGGCGTCATCAGCCCGTCCATGCCGGTCATCGTCGTGGAGAACACCGCCGCTGGCACGCGCGGCCACGCCACCCTCAACGAAGGGCTCGGCAAGGTCCTCCGATTCGGCGCCTACGACGCGTCGGTCATCGAGCGACTTCGGTGGATGGCGGACGTGCTCGGGCCGGCCCTGGCGGCGGCCATCCGCGTGGGCGGCCCGATCGACCTGCGAAGCCTGACCGGTCAGGCGCTCCAGATGGGCGACGAGGGCCACAACCGCAACATCGCGGCGACGTCGCTCTTCACCCGGGCGATCGCGCCGGACCTCATCCGTTCGGCGGCCGCCGCGACGGCGGCCGCCGTGCTCGACTTCCTCCGCGGCAATGACCATTTCTTCCTCAACCTGTCCATGGCGGCGTGCAAGTCGGCCCTCGACGCGGCTCACGGGATCGAGGGGTCAACGGTCGTCACGGCGATGTCCCGAAACGGGGTCGACTTCGGGATCCGGTTGTCCGGGACGGGCGACATGTGGTTCACGACGCCGGTCGGTGTGCCGGAAGGGCTCTACTTCCCGGGCTACGGCCCGGAAGATGCCAACCCGGATCTGGGCGACAGCGCGATCACCGAGACGTTCGGCATCGGTGGGTTCGCGATGGCCGCCGCACCGGCGATCGTCCGGTTCGTCGGCGGAAGCCCCGCCGATGCGCTCGAGTTCACGCGCCTCATGGGCCGCATCACGCTGGC
>JANOTJ010000479.1:0-5098 GCA_031416295.1 Chloroflexota bacterium | reverse complement strand
GCGCGGGCGGTCAGTCCGCGTAGCCACCGGGGTGACGCCGCCGCCACGACCAGGCCGAGCCGACCATGGCCTCGAGGGTCGTGTGCTCCGGCCGCCAGCGGAGCACGGCGGCGGCCCGATCCGCGGCCGCGACCAGGATCGGGGGGTCACCCGCACGGCGCGGCCCGATGACGGACGGGATCTCGTGCCCGACGACGGCCGAGGCCGCGGCCAGTACCTGGAGATTGCTGAACCCACCGCCGACGCCGAGGTTGCAGGCCAGGGCGCCCTCATCGGTGCGCGGGTCGCCGGGCGCGGTCGCCTCGATGGCCAGCAGGTGCGCCGACGCGAGGTCCGCCACATGGATGTAGTCGCGCACGTTGGTCCCGTCGGGCGTCGGATAGTCGTCACCGAACAGGGTCACCGCGGCTCCCCGTTGCGCGGCCATGAGGACGTTGGGGATCAGGTGGGTCTCAGGATCGTGGTCCTCGCCGAGCGCCTCGGTCGCCCCCGCGACATTGAAGTAGCGCAGCGAGACCGAGCGCAGACCGTAGGCCTCGCCGTACCAGTGCAGCGCGCCCTCGAAGGTGCGCTTCGTCTCCCCGTACGGGTTGATCGGGCGGAGCGGCGCGTCCTCGGTGATCGGCGTCGCGTCCGGGACCCCGTAGACCGCCGCGGTGGAGGAGAAGACCAGTCGCTCGACGCCGACCTCGCGCGCGGCCTCGAGGAGCGCGACCCCCCCGGCCACGTTGTCGGTGTAGTAGCGGCCGGGCGCGATGATCGATTCGCCGACCAGCGATCTGGCCGCGCAATGGAGGATCGCCTCGATCCCGTGCTCCTCGAGGAGGCGGGTCACGAGTGGTCGATCGCCGTAGCTGCCGACGATGAGTGTGGCGCCGTCGGCGACCGCAGCGCGATGGCCGGTGGTCAAGTCGTCGAGGACGACGACCTGGTGGCCGGCGGCCAGGAACGCATCGACGGACACGGAGCCGACATACCCGGCGCCGCCGGTGACGAGGATGGTGGTCATGCCCGGAACGATACGGGTTCAGCGGCGACGGAAGCGGTCGAGGAGCGAGCGGCGCTCCGCCGGGGCAGGCTCAGGAGTCGCGAGGCCGGGCCGGGTCGCCGGTCCCGCACCTGGGGACGCGAGGCCGGGCCGGGATGTGGTGACCGGCGCGAGCACCGGATCGGGCCCGTCGGTGGGCGTCGTCCGATCGGCGGCCGCGGGCGCCACCTCGGCCGGGGGCAGCGCCTCGCCCCGGGTCAGGAGCACCTCCTCGAGGCGCTGGATGAGCCGCTGGGCCGCCACGTTGTGGCCATCGATGGCGAGCGCGCGACGGGCCATGACCAGCGCGCCTGGATCGTCCGCACGCTCGAGCGCGACCCGGGCGAGGCCGACGACCGCGATCGAGTTGCGTGGATCGGCGGCTGCGACCTGACGGTAGAGCAGTTCGGCCCGGTCCGCGCGGCCCATGGACAGGGCCCGCTCGGCCTCCAGCAGGAGCTCGATCATGGCGCCGCCGCCTCGAGCGCGCGGGCGATGGCCAGCAGCGCGGCCCGTCGATTGACGTCGGGATCGGCGATGACCCGCTCCAGCAAGGTGTCGAGGACGACGCCCAGTCGTGGTCCGGGGAGCATCCCGAGCTCCCGCTGGAGGTCGTCGCCGTCGATGGCCAGACCGTGCAGGTCGAGGACCACGCCGGCCTCGATCTGCCGGGCGACGCGTGCCCGGATCTCGACGAGGTCGCCGGCGTCGCGCTCGCGCCCGGAGCCGAGATTGTCGGCCTCGCGGAGCAGGAACAGGTCGTCGAGGGCGTCTGGCCTGACCTTGGCGATGAACCGGCGGACTGCCGCGTCGGACCAGTCGGGGACGTAGCCGTACATGTGGTGGCGCACGAGGTGGACGATCCGGTCGCGCTCGTCACGGCGCCAGCGCAGGCGGTCAAGGAACGCGTCGGCGAGGTCCGCGCCGACGATGTCGTGGCGCAGGAAGCGGCCGTCGGCCATCGTCGCGGGCTTGCCGATGTCGTGGAGCAGCGCGGCCAGTCGGATGTACGCGGGGTCGGTCGCGGCGCCATCGACGGCGCGCAGCGTGTGATCCCAGAGGTCTTCGCCCGGGACCTTGTTCTGCGGCACTCCACGTTGCGCGGCGAGCTCCGGCGAGATCGGCTCGAGGAGGCCGAGGTCGGCCGACAGGCGCAGCGCGACCGATGGCCGTGGGGCCGCCAACATCTTCGCGAGCTCGGTGGCGATGCGTTCGCCCGACAGGTGGCGGACCCGCTCGGCCCGTGCCCGGATCCCGGCCAGGGTCCCGGGCTCGATGCGGAAGTCGAGCGTCGCCGCGAAGCGCACGACCCGGAGCATCCGCAGGGCGTCCTCCTCGAACCGGAGGCGCGGGTCGCCGACGGCGCGGAGGGTCCGGGTCTCGAGATCGGCCAGGCCGCCGTGCGGGTCCACGAGGGTCGGCGCATCTCCGGCTCGTGAGCCCCAGGCCAGGGCGTTCACGGTGACATCGCGACGCGCCAGATCGAGTTCGATCGAATCCGTGAACTCGACGTGATGCGGCCGGCGGAAGTCGGCGTAGTCGTGGTCGGAGCGGAGGGTCGTGACCTCGACCTTGCCCACGACAGGGTCATGCGTGCGGACCGCGACCGTGCCAAACGTGTTCTCGTAGACGGCGTCCTCGAAGAGTGCCTGGGTCTGCTCGGGGCGCGCCGACGTGGCCAGATCCCAGTCGTCGGCGGGCACGCCCCGGAGCGTGTCGCGCAGCGAGCCGCCCACGACGTACGCGCCGTGGCCGTTCGCCCAGAGCGTCGCGAGGAGCTGGAGGACCGGCGCCGGAATGGCAGCGGCCACGGTCGCGGCTCGATCCGCGACGGCGGCCGCCGGCGCACGGCCGGGCTCGGTCAGTTCCGCCCCAGGAAGAGGTACGTGCGCCATGCGTCGTTGCGATCGTCGTCGAGGTACGGCGTGAACAGCGAGTAGATGTCGCTGCGCGGCTCGTGCGGCTCCTTCTGGAGTCGCAGGCGCGCTTCCTCCAGGGTCTTGCCGCCCTTGCGGTGGTTGCATGGCTTGCAGGCCGTGACCAGGTTCTCCCACGTGTGGCCGCCGCCGCGATGGCGGGGCATGACGTGATCCAGGGTCATGTCGTGCGCCTGGCGACCGCAGTACTGGCAGGTGTGTCGATCGCGCGCGAAGACCTCGCGGCGGCTGAGCTTCACGCGCGGTCGCGGCCGACGGATCAGGTACTGGAGGCGGATGACCGAGGGCGCACGGAACACGGTCCGCGGCGTCCGCACCATCTGGTGGTCGTACTCGATCACCTCGGCCTTCTCCCCGAACAGCAGGCGGAAGGCTCGTGGCAGGTTGCAGACGTTGAGCGGCTCGTAGTTCTGGTTCAGTACGAGCACGACGCCGTCCATGGTGGCGCGAGGATAGCGCGCTTCAGCGCGACGCGGCGCGAGGCCAGCCGCCGGCCAGGCCGACCTTGGTGGCGAGCGGCCGACCGAGGGCGTCGGCGATGAACCGAGCGGCCTCGAGGACCTTGTCCAGTTCGACGCCGTGCTGCCAGCCGGACGCGTCGAGGAAGTACACGAGATCCTCGGTCGCGAGGTTGCCCGCGGCGCCCGGCGCGTAGGGACAGCCGCCGGTCCCGCCGGTCGAACTGTCGAAGGTGCGGATACCCGCCGCGAGGCCCATCGCGACGTTGGCGAGGGCGGTGCCGCGCGTGTCGTGGAAGTGGTACGCCTGCTGGCCCAGCGGGATGCCCGCGTCCTCGGCCAGGCCCACGAGCTCGACGACCTGGTCGGGGACACCCACGCCGATCGTGTCGCCGAAGCAGATCTCGTCGGCACCGAGATCGAGCAGGCGTCGGGCGACCGCGACCGCGTCGGCCGGGTCGACGCGTCCCTGGTACGGGCAGCCGAACGCGGTCGAGACGTACGCGCGCCGCCACCAGCCGAGCTCGCCGGCGCGGGCGAGGACCGGCGCGAAGGCCGCCAGCGACTCGTCGATGGTCATGCCGATGTTGGCTGTGGTGAAGGCGTCGGTCGCGGCGGTGAAGACGGCGATGGCGTCGACGGCGGCGGCGGCTTCGGCGCGGGCCATGCCCCGCTCATTGGGCACAAGGACCGGGTAGCGGATCCCATCGCGGCGGGGGAGTGCCGAGAGCAGCGCCTCGGCGTCGGCGAGCTGCGGGATCGCCCGGGGCGAGACGAAGGACGTGGCCTCGATCTCGCGCAGGCCGGCGTCCGCAAGCAGCTCGATGAAGCGGGCCTTGACGCCGGTCGGGACGATGTCGGCTTCGTTCTGGAGGCCGTCGCGGGGACCGACCTCGTAGATCCGGACCCGGCGGTCCGCTGGATCGGGCCCGGCGCTCATCGGATGATCGCCGCTAGACGAGCGGCGGATCCATCGCCCGCTCGATCCGGGCGATCTCGACCTCGATCCGGCCGATGAGGTCGATGGCGGCAGTGTGCTCTTCGCTGCCATGCGCCGCCTTGTTGCGTCGCGACCGGGTAGCGCGGTGCAACGCCATCAGGTCGTCGCGGGTCTGCGGGAGCGGGGTGTCGTCGTGGTCAACCATGACTGCGAAGTCTAGCGCGCCTCCGACGGCGCGGACCCGACCTCGGGCGACCTGAATTCAGGCTTCGACCACAGCAAGGGTCTGGCCACGCACGACCTGGTCCGTCGGAGCGATGAGCAGCTCGGCGAGGCGTCCGGCGATCGGCGATGCGACTACGTGCTCCATCTTCATCGCCTCGAGGGTCACGATCGGGTCGCCGGCCTCGACCGTGTCGCCGACGGCTGCGTGGACGCTGATCACGCGACCGGGCATCGGTGCGACGAGCTCGACCGGACCCGTGCCGCGACTGCGCGCCGCGGCGCGGGCGGCTCGATCGACGTCGGGCGGGGCGGCCAGGCTGAACGCGACACTGCGACCGGCGAGGTCGAGATGCGCGGCGTGGCCGACACGGACGGACTCGATGCGGCTCGCCGCGCCGCTCGTCGAGTTGCTGGCCGGCGCTGCGCCGTCGACAGCGGGCAACTGCAGCCGGACCGTGCGGATTTCGCTGGCGGCCTCGAGGCGGATCGTCGGCGTGCTATTGAGGCGCCA
>JANOTJ010000478.1:0-3582 GCA_031416295.1 Chloroflexota bacterium | reverse complement strand
GTCTTGCGCGACGCGGGCTGTACGCGGCCATCGAGGCGTCCACGTCGGAGCTCATCGCGGCTCGCGTGGACCGTCTGCGGGTCGACGATCTCGTCGCGCTCCGCGAGGGCGGCCCGTCGGCCTGAGCCTTGAGGGCGGCCCGTCGGCCTGAGTCACTACCCGCCCGATCGCACGCCCGTCGCGTACACGATGGGCGCCCGGAGCACGAGATCGTCCTCGGGCAGCCCCATCAGGCCCTCGCGGAGGCGCGCCAGGAACCGCCGGCGCTCGGCGCGTCCCATCTCGTCCTGGAACAGGGAGACCTCGTCGAACTCGGTCAGGAACGAGATGTAGCTCGCGACCGTGTATGCGTGACGCAGCTCGGCACCCTCCGCGGTCACAGCCCGGAAACCGGCCCGACGCAGTTCCGCGGCCGCGCTCGCAACGGACGGGATGTCGCCGTGGCGTGGTGCCCCGATCTCGTCCTCGAACCCGAACTCGAGGAGCAGAGCGTCGAAGATACGGTCCGGTGCGAAGACGCTTCGATCGGCCAGCCACGTGACGTGGCCCAGCACGCCGCCGGGTCGGAGCACGCGGCGGATCTCGCGCAGGGCCTTGGCCCGCGACGGGACGAGCTGGAGCACGAACGAGGACATGGCAAGGTCGAACGTCATATCGCCGAAGGGCAGGTCCGCGGCGAACCCGACGCGCGCATCGAAGCGCTCCTGCTCGTCATCGGGCAGGTCGGCGGCGATCGTCCGGGCTGCCGCGGCCATCTCGCTCGACGCATCGATGCCGGTGACGCGCAGCGACGGCCAGCGGCGGATCGCCGGCAGGGCCAGGTTGCCGGTCCCGACCCCGACATCGACGACCTCGCGAGCGCCCGCGGCGACCGCGACATCGAGCCGATCGAGGAGGGCCAGGGCGCTCGGCGCGAGGACCGGCGCCCACCATCGAGCGTAGCCCTCCGCCATCGCGTCGTAGCGCGTGGCCTGGCGTTTGGCCTCGTCGGTCATGGGGCGATGGTGCCACGGACCGTCACACGGGGGTGCCGCCACGGCGTCCACACCCTCGAGACCACCGGCGTCGTGCAGCCCGACGACCGGAGCCACCCCCGAGGTTCGCCCATGGATCGCCCCCGTGCCCGCTGGATGCTGCTCGTCGCCCTGGCCATCGGCGTTCTCGCCGACCTCGTGCTCGACGGCTCGGCGCCCGGCCTGAATGTGCTCATCGTCATCGGGATCATGCTCCTCGCAGCGTGGCGCTTCCGGCGCGAAGGCCGGGCGCCCGATCCCCTCGATACATGGCTGCCGGCCACGGCCGTGCTCCTCGCCGCGTTCGTCGCGATCCGGGCCGATCCGTTCCTGGCCGTCCTCGACACGCTCGGCGCCCTGGCCTTCACGGGCGCCTCGGCCGCCGCGTTCTCCGGGCTCGCCGTGACCCGCCGGTCGGCGTCGGTGGTCATGACGATGGGCGCCTGGGTCGTTGCTGTGACCCTGTTCGGGGCGCTGCGCATGCTCCGCGCGGCGCGGCGCGATCCCGCCGAACCGCGGCCCGGGGCGCCGACGTGGCTTGCCCCGGTCGGCCGCGGCCTCCTCCTGGCGGTCCCGCTGGCGCTCATGATGGCCACCCTCTTCGCCTCCGCCGATCCCATCTTCCGGCGCGGCCTGGCCGACCTGCTCGGCGTGCGCTTCGACCTTGGCGACCTGCCCGGCCGGGCGATCTTCGCCGTGTCGTTCGGCTGGTTCGCGGCGGGACTCCTGGCGGTGGCTGGGCTGGGCATCCCCGACGTTGCCCGCGCGGCCTCGCTCGGAGCGGCCGTGCAGACCGCAGCGCGCAGCTGGGAGCGGATCCTGGGCGCGACCGAAGCGGTCGTCGTGCTCCTCGCCGTGGATGCCGTGGCGGCCCTCTTCGTCGGCCTCCAGGTCGGTTACCTGTTCGGCGGTCTGGACACGCTGGCGGCCATCGGGATGACCTATAGCGACTACGCGCGGCGCGGCTACTTCGAGCTCGTGGCGGCGGCCGGCCTGGCGGGCGGCATCCTGGTCGGGCTGGACCTCGCGATCGTCCGCCGACCGGCGGCCTACCTTGGGCTGGCCCTGACCCTGGTCGGGCTGACGGTGGCCGTGCTCGTGTCCGCCGCTGTGCGGCTGGGGCTCTACCAGGCCGCCTACGGCTGGACCGAGCTGCGCCTGTACGTCGCCGTGTCCATCGTGGCGCTCGCGGTCACCCTGCTCGTGCTCGCGGTCCTGCTCGCACGCGACTGGGCGCGCTGGCTCGGGCATGCCATGGCCGTCATCGGGCTCGTCTCGCTCATCGGGCTCAACGTGCTGGCACCCGCGGCGTTCGTGGCCGAGCGCAACCTTGCCCGGGCGATCGATCCGTCGCTCGTCCCGCTGGATGGCGAATCCGGCCTGGACGCGGCGTACCTCGAGGTCCTGCCCGACGACGCCGTCCCGGCTCTCGTCGCGGCCCTGCCCGCCTTGCCGGCCGAAGAGGCGGCCGCGGTCCGTCAGCTGCTGGAGCGGCGGGCGCGGGCCCTGGGCAGCGATCCAAGCTTCAGCGGCATCGCCGCCTGGAACCTCGGTCGGGAGCGGGCGCGCCAGGCCCTGGCGGGTACACTCGGCGAGTGAGCCTGCCGTTCCAGCCGCCGCTCGAGCCGATGCTGGCCAAGGCCAGCGACGGCCTGCCGCCCGACGACGGGACGTGGCTGTTCGAGCCCAAGTGGGACGGATTCCGGGCCCTGGTCTTTCGTGACGGCGACGACGTCTACACGCAGTCGCGCGACCTCAAGCCCCTGGACCGCTACTTCCCGGAGCTCGCCGAACCGCTGCGCGCCGCACTGCCGGAGCGCTGCGTGCTCGATGGCGAGGTCGTCATCGCACGCGACGGCGCGCTCGACTTCGAGGCGCTCCTCCTGCGCATCCATCCGGCCGCATCCCGGGTGAAGCGGCTGGCGTCCGAGTCGCCGGCCTCGTTCGTCGCCTGGGACCTGCTGGCCCTCGGCGACGAGGACCTGCGGCACGTGCCGCAGGGGGAACGGCGTGCTCGACTGGAGGCGGTGCTGGGCGAGGCCGCCTCGCCGGTCCACCTGACGCCGGCGACCCGCGACCGGGCGACAGCCGCCGAATGGTTCGATCGTTTCGAGGGCGCCGGGCTGGATGGCGTGGTGGCCAAGAAGCTCGATGCGCCGTATCAGCCTGGCAAACGGGCGATGCTCAAGATCAAGCATCAGCGCACCGCCGACTGCGTCGTCGCCGGGTTCCGCTGGCACAAGAACGGCCCCGGCACCCACATCGGCTCGCTGCTGCTCGGCCTGTTCGACGACGAGGGGACGCTTCACCACGTCGGGATCACGTCGTCGTTCACGTGGGACCGGCGGGCCGAGCTGGTACAGGAGCTGGCTCCGCTCCGCGAGGCGGCCATGGAGGGCCATCCGTGGCGGGAGTGGGCCGAATGGGCTAGCTCAGGCGACGCGGATGCTTCCGGTCAGCGCCTGCCCGGCGCCACCTCGCGCTGGAACCGCGGCAAGGATCTGTCGTGGGAACCGCTCCGCGCCGAATGGGTCGCGGAGGTCGCCTACGACCACCTCCAGGGGACTCG
>JANOTJ010000477.1:0-1568 GCA_031416295.1 Chloroflexota bacterium | reverse complement strand
CGTCGCCAGGGCGAGCGTGGCCGCCACGATCAACGGCGTCAGCGAGTTCGGCAGCATGTGGCGCATCAGGAGGCGCAGCTCCGACGCCCCGATGGACCTCGCCACCACCACGTAGTCCGCCTCGCGCAGGGCGAGCAGGCTACCGCGCAGCAGACGCGCGAAGATGGGCACGTTGGTGACCGCCACCGCGAGCATGATCTGGGGCAGGCCGCGACCCAGCCAGGCCACGATCCCGATGGCCAGCAGGATGCCCGGGATGGCCAGCAGGACATCCACGACACGCATCAGGATGGTGTCGACGCGCCCTCCGAAGGCACCCGCGACAGCCCCGATCAGGCCGCCGATCCCAAGACCCATGAGGACCGAGATGACGCCCACCTGGAGGCTGATCTGGGCGCCGAACAGGATGCGGCTGAGCTGGTCACGTCCAAGCTTGTCCGTACCCATCAGGTGCTCGGCGCTGGGCGCCTGGTAGCCCGGACCGCGATCGGTGATCGGATCGTACGGGGCGATGACCGGGGCCAGGACGGCAACGACCACGAACAAGGCGATGAGCAGCAGACCGAACAGCGCCGGGCCATTGCGGCGCAGGCGCCGCAGGGCGTCCCACCACAGGCCGCGGCGCACGGCCCGAGTCAGCTCGGGGGTCAGCGTGGCTGCGGGACTGGCCATCAGCTGTACCGGATCCGCGGGTTGAGCACCGCGTAGCCGACGTCGACCACGAGGTTGACGACCACGAAGATGATGGCGAAGACGAGGATCGACGACTGGATCACGAAGTAGTCGCGATCCTGGATGGCATCCACGACCCAGCGGCCCACGCCGTTCCAGGCAAACACGGTCTCGGTGATCACGGCGCCCGCGAGGAGGCCGCCGACGGCCAACCCGATGACGGTGGTGACCGGCAGCCACGCGTTGCGCATGATGTGCCGGCCATCCACCCGCCGTTCGGTCAGGCCCTTGGCCCGTGCTGTTCGCACGTAGTCCTCATTGGCGACATCCAGGACTGCGGCCCTGGTGATGCGGGTGATGATCGCGAGCGGGATGGATCCAAGGGCGATCGCCGGCAGGATCAGGTGCGAGATGGCGCTCAGGAACGCATCGGGTCGTCCGGCCAGCAGCGTATCGACGAGCATGAAGTTCGTCACGGCGTCGATGCCCATGCGCACCTCCACCCGGCCCGAGACGGGCAGGATTCCGAGCACGACGCTGAACACGTACTGCATGGACAGGCCGAGGACGAAGATCGGGACGCTGATTCCCAGCAGCGAGATGACCGTGACCACGCCGTCCGGCCAGCGTTGGGCGTGCCGGGCGGCCAGGCGACCCAGGGGGATGCCCAGGCCGACCGCGAAGATCAGGGCGGCGACGGTCAGCTCGATGGTCGCCGGGAACTTCACCAGGAATTCGGTGAGTACCGGTGAGTCGGTGATGAGGCTGCGTCCGAAGTCGCCCCGAAACAGGTCCCCGATGTAGTCGAAGTACTGTTCGTACAGGGGCTTGTCGAGGCCAAGGGCCGCGCGCAGGCGAGCCAGCGACTCCGCGGTCGCACGTTGGCCGAGGATGGT
>JANOTJ010000476.1:0-2012 GCA_031416295.1 Chloroflexota bacterium | reverse complement strand
GGCAGGACCTCGAGGCCTCCGCTCGTCAGATGTCGTCGGCTGCGTCCCCGGCCGCCGCGCTGCGGGCGTTCTTTACCAGCTACACCCCGGCCGACAAGGACTGGGCGTTCCAGCTGTGGCTCGATGCCTGGGCCGAGGCGGCTCGACGGCCGGCCGTGGGGGCGGTGTCGCGGGCACTCAACCTGGAGTGGCAGGGTCTGCTGGAGGCGACGATCCGGCGCGGCGTGGCGGACGGCTCATTCGTGTGCGCGGACCCCGCCGGCGCCGGTTGGCGGATCCTGTCCCTGCTGGATGGCCTGGCGCTCCAGGTCGTGGCCCACGGGACGACGCTGTCCCGTGGCGATGTCGTGGCCTGGTCCGTGGCCGCCGCCGAGGCGGAGCTGGGGCTGGCGCCGGGGACGCTGGCGGCCTCGTAGCCGCGCGGATGGTGCGGTCCGGGCCGGTCGTGTCGACGGCCGGTTGTGTCGGTCGGGCCTGCGGCATCGAACGCACTTCCAGGGTCGGCGCGTGCATCCAGCGCACGCATCGATCGATCCGGACGGCAACGGGCTGTAGATGCGCCATCTAACGCCGTAACAGTGAACCCCGCCGCAACCCAAAGGTCCTTGACTCGATCATCGGGCCGCTGATGCAGCAGCCGATGGCGCATTCCGCGCTGATCGCGCCACGACCCGGGTGAGGCCCGGCCGTTGCGTGCAACTGATGCACGCTGGTCGAAACGCCACGCGGCCGTGTGGCCGTCACAGCATCAGGCCAGTGGGGCGATCCGGATCGAGGTGATCTCATCGGAGATCCGTCGACGCTCGCGCTCGCCCCGATCAAGCGCGCGCTGCATCAACGAGCCGCCGAGCGCGCCAACGAGTACGAGCGTGGCCGGATCGATCCATCGTCGCTCGTTCGCCGCCCAGAATGCGGTCAGAACGATCCCCAGGCCGGCACCCGCGATCGCGCCGTAGCTCCACGGGATCCGTCGGATCCCTGCCCCCAGTGTGAACATGCCCGCGGTCACCAGCAAGACGACCAGCGCGGTGATGACTGCTTCCGGGTCGATCATCGAGACGCTCCTGATTCAGGTTGCCATGGCTTCGGGGTTGCCGTTGCCCCGACTGTACGCGGGGTACGCAAGGGCCGCCAACCCCCATCGACACCGGTCGTGGCCGTAGCCGGCGCTCGCGACGATCCGGTTGTCGGGTCGGTTGTCGGGCGGGCCGGTTGAGGTCGGGGTGCCGGGTCGGCGGTGGCCGGGTCGGGGTGCCGGGTCGGGGTGCCGTCCACCGCGAGGGCCCGCGTCCACCCGAGTCCGCCAGATGACGCCAGCCAGCATCACTAGGCGCGCCATGAGCCCTTCGGGCGTCCTCGCAGCGACCGCTTCTGGGCGTGACCGTGCGTGACCGTGCGTGAGAGAGCCGTCGTTCCGGGTGCGCGCGGGCTCCAGGAGCACGGGCAGCCCGCCTAACGTTCTGGGGGACGACATCTGGCGGACTAGGGTCGAACTTCCAGCGACGTTTGACCCCATCTGCGAGTGATAGCGTGGTCAGCGGCGGGCTGGACACGTCCTGGCGTCCGGGGCTGCACGAGATCCCCGGCAAGAGCGGCGCCGAAGCACATCGTCGTCTCCTTGGTCACACCTGTCAGGAGGGCCCTTGGCTTCCTCCACCTGGCCACTCGGGGCGGCCGACCACCTGGGCCGGGGCCACGTGCTGACCTGGCCAGCCTGGGCCCGGGCCACGTGCTGCCCTGGCCGGCCTGCGCCGGCGGCTCCGGTGCGCCCGGATCGCCCGCGACGAGGGCATCCCGGCGGGCCCTCGCCCTCGGGCTCAGTCGGGCACGTCTCCATCGCTGGCTCGTGGACCTGATGACCGTCTGACGGACGCCACGGACCAGCGCGCCGAATTAGGCGCGGACTTCCTGGCGCATGAACTGGACGTACGCCAGCGCGAACAGCGCGACCGTCAGCGCCACGAGCGCGACGACCTGCGGCCAGATCAGGATGAAGCTCTGGTCGAGCGACA
>JANOTJ010000475.1:0-2748 GCA_031416295.1 Chloroflexota bacterium | reverse complement strand
CTGGAACCCGTTCATCAACTCGTTCCTGCAATGGTTCGGACAGCCACTCACGGACCTGCCGGCGTGGCCGCTATACGAGACGATCGTGATCACCTTGCTCATCCTCGGAGCCGCGTACTACGCCGTCGCCGTACGCGGTCGACGGTCCGATGTGGAAGCGGACTCGATCACCGGCGAGGCCACGCTCGGCTGATAGCCTCTTCGAAGATCCCAGGGAGGAGACGGCGGCGCGGCGAGTCGATCGCCGCGCCGCGCCGTTCCTCCGACGCTACCTCCGACGCTACCCTGAGCGCCCATGGATGAACCGACGGATGTACCGACGGCTGATACGACGCCCGCTCCGATGCTGACGTCCGATCCGAAGCTGACCCCCGACGAGCCCGACGACGTCATGCGCGGCCCATTGCGGGACGAGCTGGTACGCGCGTTGCAGCGCCTGCCGGAGCTCACCGGCCGCGACTTGACCCTGACCGCCCTGTCGGGCGGCATCACCAACCGCAATTACCTGGTCACGCTGGCCGGCGCGCGCGAGCGCTACGTCCTCCGGCTCGCCGGCAACGACACGCATCTGCTGGGCATCAGCCGCGAAGTCGAGCACGCCGCCACGGTCGCCGCTGCCGGCGTGGGCGTGGGCCCCGAGGTGACGGCCTTTATCCGGCCCGAGGGCTACCTCGTCACCCGCTTCATCGAGGGTTCGCCGGTCTCCGACGCGGCGGTCCATGACCCGGCCACGCTCACGCGGGTCGGAGCCTCGCTCCGGCGCATCCATGACGGACCGCCGATCCCGGGTCTCTTCGTGCCGCTCCGGATCGTTGAGGCATATCGGGCGCTGGCCATCGCCCGGGGCGTGCGCATCCCGGTCGAGTACGGGCTCGCGTCGGCCATCGGTCGACGCATCGAGCTTGCCTGTCTCGCTGCCCCGCTGGAACCGCGGCCGTGCCACAACGACCTGCTCAATGCCAACTTCATCGATGACGGGGTGCGCATCAGGATCGTGGACTGGGAGTACGCGGGCATGGGCGATCCGTTCTTCGACCTTGGCAATTTCAGCATCAACCACGAACTTAGCAGCGATGAGGACGCGTACCTGCTGGCCGCCTACGACGGCGGCTCGGTGGCGGCGGCCCGCCTGGCCCGCCTGACCCTGATGCGCGTGGTGTCCGACTTCCGCGAGGCGATGTGGGGCGTCCTGCAACAGGGCATCAGCAGCCTCGATGTGGACTTCGTGGGCTACGCCGCGGAGCATTTCGATCGGCTGCTCGCGAACGCATCGACGCCCGCCTTCGAGCGCGCCTTGCGCGAGGCCGCAGACGACTGAGGCCGCCGCAGACGACTGACCCGCCTGGCGGTCAGTGGCAGCGGGCGGATCCGCGGTCGGAGAAGTCGCCGGTGGCCGGGATGAACCGCCAGTCGTAGCCGCCATCGCGCAGGGTGAACTCGAGCAGGCCGTGGGCGAGCGAGGCACGCAGTTCGCTGTTTGGCGCGACCCGTTCGAACGGGCGCAATGCCCGACCACCCGTCCCGACGATGAATTCGCGGATACCGGCCGTGCGGTCCTCGGCACCGTCCGGGTCCTGCGGCGCGAAGCGCTCGTAGTCGTGGTCGTGCCCGTTCACGATGACGTCGGCCCCGGCGGCATAGAGCGTCTCCCAGAACGGACCGAGGCGTTCGTCGTCGCCGTGCATCCCGGAGCTGAAGCGCGGGATATGCCAGATCGCGAGCGTGCAGCGCGCACTTGATGCTGCGAGATCGGCCGCGAGCCACGTGCCCTGCGCCGAATCCGTTCCACAGCCACCGACCCGTTCGCACTCCGAGTCGAGCACGACGATGTGCCAGGTCCCGAGGTCGTAGGCATACCAGGAGGTCCCGCCGGGACCCGTCGCCGCCTGCCCGAAGGTGCCGAGGTAGCCGTCCAGGCGACCCGTCGCCCAGTCGTGATTGCCGGGCGCCGGCCGGATCCTCGCGAGATGCCGTCCCCAGGTCGGATCGAAGCACGCTGCGAACTCGTCGGCGGTCCCGGCATCGTAGGCATTGTCGCCGGCGGTGAATACGGTTCCGGGCAGGTCGTCCAGGAGCCGAGCGGTGGCTTCGTCGTCGTCCACCGTGCAGTCGGCGATGTCGCCCGCGCCGATGAGGATCGGATCGCCAGTGGGCCCGTCCGAGGCGGTCGGGGCAGCGCTGGGCGGGACCGTCGGTTCACGACTCGGTTCGCGACTCGGTCGGGCGGTCGGGGCACCGGCGGCGAGCGAGGTGGACGGGCCCGGGGTGAGCGCGCTCGGCGGTCGCGATCCGAGCCAGGCGGCGATCCCCGCCAACAACAGGAAGGTGGCCACGAACACGACAGCGCCCGCGGCGATCTGGCGTGCGGGCCCGGGCGCGCCAGGAGGTCGGGGCGCACTCGCGGCGAGCGCGGCGGGCGTCGCGGGCGCCAACTCACCCGTCTCCGTCAGCCAGAGCGCGGTGTCGCTGGGAATCGGGTGCGACTTCAGACACGCCTTGCACACGCTCGACTGACCGACCCGTCGCTCGTGGGCGAGGGTGAGCGCGGCGCAGTGCGGGCAGCGGTACCGGATCATCGGCAGGCAACTCCGGGCGGCGGACGGGCGCGCACCGTTTAGCATCGGCCGGGCGCTCGTCCGAATACAACCCTAGCTTACGCTCAAGCCCGAAGTGCCACAACCCGAACGGAAAGGCGGCGCAAATCGCCCACTTTCTCGCCGCCTCAATCCCCGTGCCGCTGGCGGAGTC
>JANOTJ010000474.1:0-9461 GCA_031416295.1 Chloroflexota bacterium | reverse complement strand
GGTACGAGCCGCCCTGCTCGTCGCCCATCGCGACGGGCGTGCCGATGGCGGCCCGGATCTCGGCGACCATCGCCGCATCGCCGGGCGGGACGATGTCCTCGAACCAGCCGAGGCGCAGGCCGTCCAGGCGCCGCCCGAACGCGATCGCGTCGGCCGCCGTCTTGCTGTAGAAGTTGTTGTCGATGCCGAGCCAGGCGTCGGGGAAGGCCTCGCGGGCGGCGCGCAGACGCGCGACGGACTCGTCCGGGGTCGGCGCGATGGGCAGCTTGAAGCGTCGCCAGCCACGCGCCCAGAGCACCGCGATCTGGTCCACGGTCGCCTCGGGTGAGATGGATGGTGGGTAGCCCACGATCCCGGTCACGGGCATCCGACGGCGCTCGCCGCCGAGGTACGTGACGATGTCCTGACCGGCGGCCTTCGCCGCCAGGTCCCAAGCCGCGATATCCACGATGGACAGGGCGCGCATGCCGAGGCCGGCGGCGTGGATCGCGTTGTTCTGCCACAGCGCGGCGTGGAACGAGCCCGCGGGATCGGTAACGTCACGACCCACGTAGGCCGGCGCGATGGTCCGCTCCGCGAGGGCGCCCAGCGGCCCGTCGCGGGTCAGGCCGTAGGCGAAGCCGCGCAGGCCGCTCTCCGCGTCCACTCGGACCAGGGCGAACTCGCGGTGGCGCATGATCCACGTCCCGAACACGATCGGGACCTCCAGGACATGCAGGATCGTGGCCACCCGGACGCGCGTGATGCGATCGATGTCGTTCATCTTCCTGTTCGTCCTAGGCCGTCAGGTAGCCGTCGTCGCACATCAGGGTGTGCCCGGTCACGAGGTCTGCGGCATCGCTGGCGAGGAAGATCGCGGCCCCGATGAGCTCGCGCGGCAGCCCCAGGCGCGGCCGCAGCATGCGCGCCTTGATGAAGTCCGCGGTGATCGATGTGGTCTGCGCGGCCTGGCGGGTCAGCGGCGAGTCCATGAGCGTCGGGCCGATGGCGTTGACCCGGACGCCCCGGTCGCGCCATTCCAGGGCGAGACCGCGGGTGACGCCCAGAACCCCGCCCTTGGACGCGAGGTAGGCGCTGGCCCACGGGTAGCCGATGAATGCGCCGATCGAGCCGAGGTTGATGATGCTGCCCTTGCCCTGCGCCAGCATCTTGCGGCCGAAGGCCTGGCAGCACAGGTACGTGCCCTTGAGGTTGAGGTCCAGGATGAAGTCGAACTTGTCCTCGGGGAAGTCCTCGGCCGGCGAGCGAAACGAAGATCCGGCCGAGTTCACCAGGATGTCCACTCGGCCGTGGCTCGCGATGACCGCGTCGGCGGCGGCGTCCACGGCGGCCTTGTCGGTCACGTCAAGATGGATGGTCGTCGCCACCCCACCCTGCGCATCGATCAGCGCCCTCGTCGCGGCTGCGCCCTCGTCGTTGACGTCCGCAATCACGACGCGGACCCCTGCCTGGGCGTAGCCGATGGCGATCGCGGCGCCAAGGCCACTGCCGCCGCCGGTCACGACCGCCACCCGATCGCGCAGGTCGAACATGGTGGCCACGTAGTCGGCCGGGATGCTCAGGCCGTCCTCCGCGCCGGCATCCTCCGCTTGTGCGTCGGTCGTGGGCTCGCTCATCGTCCGATCCTCCCGTGGGACGTGGGCAGGCCGACCACGTCCGAGTCGATACGCCAGAGTTGTCCGCCGAAGCTTGCGTCGGCAGCAGAGGCGAGCACCCCAGCATCGGTCATGTACAGGGTGGCGCCGTCGAAGACCACGTTGGTCGGGATCACGCCCGCCGGGATGTGCGTATCGAAGCGACCCTCCGGCCACAGGACATCGATGCCGCCGCCGTTCACGGTCGTGACGAACAGGCGACCGTCGGCGGCCACGGCCATGCCGTCGGCGATGGGCTTGTCACCGGGTAGTCGCCCGATGTCCTCGATCCGGCCGTCGGTGAGATGCAGCCGGCGGACCAGGCCCGTGTACGACTCGGCCCACACGACGTTGCCATCGGCTTCCACCGCGATGCCGTTGGGGAACGTCGGCGGCGCGAGCTCGGCCAGCAGCCGCCCCGTGCCGTCCGTGTCCATCACGAACAAACGCGAGGGTTGCGGATCTGCTGGCCGGTAGGCGCCTGGGTCCGTGATGTACAGCCGCCCGTCCGGCCCGAAGACGAGGTCGTTGGGCCCGTTGAACGCCAGGCCGTCGAGCTCCGTGGCGATGATCTCGGCCGGACCGCCCTCTCGCGCGATGCGCTGGATGGACGGCGGGAGCATCTCCTCGGCCCGCCATGGGCCGACCGTGCCACCGTTCTGGCAGGCATACAGGGCGCCGTCCGAGCCGAGCACGCACGAGTTCGGGCCCCCGGCCGTGTAGGCGTAGCGGGTCACGCCGCGCCCGCGCTCCCAGACGCCGATGTGGCTGCGGTACGTCTCCACGAAGCAGACCCGACCGTCGGGCAGGACCGTCGGGCCCTCCGCCCAGCCGAGACCCTCCGCCAGCAGTTCGTGTGACATCGGGTCAGTCTCCTCTCATCGGACCGCGCCCGCGGTGATGCCGCGCGCGATGTAGCGCTGGATGAACAGGGAGAAGATGAAGATCGGGATGATCGTCACGATGCCCACGGTGGCCGCCACGTTCCAGTCGATCGGCCGCTGCGCGGAGATGAGGCCGGCGGCTCCGAGCGGGATCGTCTTGAGCGTCTGCGAGTTGACGAGGTAGAGCCCGACCAGGAACTCATTCCAGATGAAGATGGCCGAGAAGATGGCGGCCACGATCAGCCCCGGCCGGACGAGCGGCAGCATGATCCGCCACAGGACCCCGACCCTTGAGCAGCCGTCAACGAGCGCCGCGTCGTCGAGCTCGCGTGGAATCTCGTCGAAGAAGCCGATGAGGATCCAGATGGCCAGGGGCAGGCTGAACGCCACGTACGGCAGGACGAGACCCGGATAGGTGTCGTCGAGGTTCAGCGTGCGCATCATCAGCAGGACCGGGATGGCGATCGCGACCGGCGGCATGAACCGGAACGACAGGATCGTGCTGGCCCAGCGGTCGCGCCCGCGGAAGCGCAGTCGGGAGAAGGCGTAGGCGGCCGGCGTCGCGATCATCAGCGAGATCACGACCGTGCTCGCCGTGACGATGATCGAGTTGACGGTGTAGCGCCAGAACCCGCGATCGACGATTACGTCCTCGTAGTTCTTGACGATCTGCTCCAGCTTGATGTCGAGGGACGGCGGGACCTCCAGCACCTGGATGCGGGTCTTGAACGAGATGATCGCGAGGAGCACGAACGGCGCCAGTCCGATGACGCCGATGACCACGAGCAGGGCGTATGCGCCGATGCGCTCGAGTCGTCGGGCGATCACGACACGTCCTCTCGTCGGACCCGGACGTAGCGGAAGAGCAGGGTCAGCCCGATCGTCGCCACGATGACCATGACGTAGGCCAGGGCCGAGGCGTAGCCGTAGCGGGTGAAGGTGAAGCCCTGCTCCCAGGTGTAGAAGCTCAACGTCGTCGTGAACCGGCCGGGGCCGCCGTAGGTCAGGCCGAAGACCACGTCGAACGAGCGGAACGCGTCGATGGCCCGGAAGATCGCCGCGAAGACGATGGCCGGTGCCAGCAGCGGCAGGGTGATCCGGGTGAGCGTCGCGAGGCGGCCGGCGCCGTCAACCTGGGAGGCCTCGAAGACGTCGCGGGGCAGGGCCTGAAGCCTCGCGAACACGACGACCATGACGAATGGCGTCCACTGCCACGAGTCGACCACGGTCAGCGTCCACAGCGCGAGCTTGGGGTCGCCCAGCCAGAGCGGTTGGGGCAGGCCCAGCTCACCGAGGGTCCAGTTGATCATCCCCCAGTCCGGATTGAGCAGCGCCCGCCACATGAGGCCGACCACGACCGGCGTCAGGAGCATCGGCAGGACGAGCACGCCGCGCACGAACCACGAGCCGCGCAGGCGGATGTCGAAGAACAGGGCGAGGGCAGTCCCGAGCACGACCTGGATCGCGACCCCGAGCCCGGTCATGATCGCCGAGTTGACCGTCGCCTGCCAGAACACCGGGTCCGCGGCGAGATCCCGGAAGTTGCCCAGGCCGTAGAACTCGAAGGCGCTCGCGACCTGGTCCCACTTGAAGAACGCGATGGCCAGGCTGTAGAGGAGCGGGAACAGGGAGAAGATCAGGAGATAGGCGAGGGCCGGCGCGATGAGCAGCGCGACGTCCCGCCGCGTGTGCAGGGGGCTGCGCGCGACTCGGCCTTCCACACGCGCCGCTTCCATCGGTCTCCTGTCGCTGGTCGTGGTCAGCCAGGGTGGATCGCGGGCCCGGGTGTCGACCCTGGGCCCGCCAGAGCCTTGAGCTCAGGCCAGGTGGCCACCCGTGCGCAGGATCGCGAGCGATGCATCCTGTGCCTTCTGGCATGCCGTCGCGGCGTCCTGGGTGCCGGCCAGCGCCAGGTTGAACTCGCGGGCGGCCTCGCCGACGATGGCGAACGTCTCAGGGATGTTGGCGACTTCCAGGATCTGGGCGCTCGCCGTCGCCTCGCCCGCGATGGGCAGGTGGGGCAGCTTGGACACGAGCTCCGGGTCAATGAACGTCGACGCCCGGTTCGGGTCCGTCTGGTACGTGCCGACCTGGTACTTCTCGAACGCGGCCGAGGTCAGGTAGGTCATCAGGTGCCAGGCCACGTCCTTGTTGGAGTCGGGCAGGTTCTTCGGGATGCCCAGGCCCCAGCCACCACGGATCGCCCGTGGCGCCTGGCCTGCATCCGCCGGCATGACCGCGGTCTCCGTGGTCGCGGCGACGGGCGAGTCCGCACCGTAGACGCCGCCGCCGATCGTCGACCAGAACAGCATCATCGCGACCTTGCCGGAGATGAATGCGTCCAGGCCCTCGGTGAAGCCGTAGCTCGTGACCGCGGCCGGTGCGAACGGCACGCAATCGATCATGTGCTGGAGGGCACGGACGGACTCTGCCGACGTGAAGTTCGTCTGGAGGGTCTTGTCCGCCTTGGAGCCCGTCGTGAACGTGCCGCCCATGGTGATGAACCGGGTGTACCAGTCCACGAGGAAGAGCGAGACGTCGTTGGCACCGATCATGGAGTTGCCGGCGACGTCGCCGCTGGTCAGCTTCTCGGCGGCCGCCAGGTAGTCCTCCCAGTTGGTCGGGACGGCCACGCTGGCCGCGTCCAGCAGGTCCTTGCGGTAGAACAGGATGCACGAGCCCGAGTGGATGCCCGGGATGAGGTACAGCTTGTCGCCGCCGAACTCACCCGACGCCACGTCGAAGTAGCCGGTGTAATCGCGGACGCCCTGGGGGAAGTCCTCGAGGTCGTAGTCGGCCGGTGTGCGCGCCGGATCCGAGACCCACGGGGTGAGTTCCTGGAAGAGGTCTGCGCCGACGGTACCCGCGACCGAGAAGCCCAGGACGTGCACGATGTCGAAGGCCGACTCCGGTGCGCGCAGGTTCTGGTTGTTGGACTCGAGCAGGGCGCCGAGGGCCATCGTGGTCAACTCGACATCGATGCCCATGGCGGTCTTGATGTCGCCGATCTTGTCCTTGAGGCCCATCTCGTCGCGCTCGCCGTCGACGAGGGCGATGCGCACCTTCTGCCCGGCGTAGCGCATCGGGTCGAAGGCGGCGGCGGTGGGTTCTGCACTGGCCGGTGCGCTGGTCGGCGCGGTGCTCGCCGGCGCGACCGACGGGGCTGTGCTTTTGGTCGGGCCAGCGCAGGCCGCGACGACCGCGGCGATAGCGCCGCCGGACATGCCCAGGATGGTCGCTCGACGGACGAACTGGCGGCGGCTGATGCGGCCCGCCAGGACATCCCTGATCGCCTCGGTCGCCGAGTCCTGCCCGGTCTGGGCCTGTCGCTGATCCACGGACTTCCTCCTCAGTCGGTCGCTGACCCCGGATCGACTCCGGCACGCAGCCGGAGAACGTTTCCGGGCGGACCATACGCCTGCACTATGGCCGGTGTCAACAATCGGTTGTTCTGCCGCTCTTCCGAGGTCCTCGCGACGCCACCCAGCGCTCCTCGCGGATGCGCACGACGACCGTGCCGCGCTGATCGCGGCCCTCGATCGAGCGCCGGACGAGGCCACCTCGACCGTCCGCATCGGGCGTCACAGCCTCGATCCGGGAGACGGCCGCGAGGGTGTCGCCGGCGACGACCGGGGCGGTCAGGGCGATGTGCGACCAGCCGCGCGGCAGGGCTCGAGCGGCGTCGGCCGGCTGCGCAGTCGCGGGCTCGGCAAGGCCGATGGTGATGGCCGCGCTGAGCGCGCCGAGCACGACCGTCTGCCCGAAGGCGCCCATCGCCGACCGGTGGACGTCGCCATGGACGGCGCTCGCGTTGTCCGTGAGCCAGGCCAGGCGGGCGTGCTCATCGGCGGTCACCGTGCGCCCTCGCGGGTGCTCGATCACGCGCCCGACGACGGCATCCTCGAACCACCAGGTCACAGCGCGTCCAGGATGCCCGCCGGATCGTCGTGCGGCTGGCTGCGCACCCAGTCGGCGTCCACGAGGTGCCCGAAGCCGGGCGCCTCGAGCAGTGGGGCCATCAGGCCGCCGGGTAGGATGGTCGGTTGCGGCAGCGGATCGTCCATGGGGTGGACGCCCGTGAACGGGATGCCCCATTCGATCGGCACATCCACGTGCCCAAGGCCGGCCAGCACCTGGCTGTGCACGTGCGGGAACATGTGCGGCGCGAAGGCGAGCCCGGCTTCGAGCACCTGGTCGATGATCCGGCGGCCCCGGGTGATGCCGCCCATGCAGGTCAGGTCGATCCGGATGACGTCCACCGCGCCCGCGGCGATGAGTGCTGCCGGGTAGTAGCTGCCACCCTGCTCGTCGCCCATCGCGATGGGCACATCGATGCGCTCGCGGAGCGCGCGAAGCTGCGCGGCATCGCCCGGCGGGAAGACGTCCTCGAACCAGCCGAGGCCCACGTCCGGGATGGACTCGATGAACGAAGCCGCGCTGTCCACGTCCTCGTAGACCCAGGCCGCGTCCATGCCCAGCCAGGCGTCGGGCGCCGCGGCCCGAGCGGCCCGGAGTCTGCCGGCAGTCCGTTCCGGGGTGGCCGCGATGGGCGCCTTGAAGCGGCGCCAGCCGGCCGCGTACAGCTCCGCGGTCTGGGCGCCGGTCTCCTCGGGGCCCATAGTGCCCGGTGGATAGCCGATGATCGCCGTCGCCGGCATCGCCGCGTTGTGGCCGCCGAGCAGGTCGGCGATGGACCGGTCCGCCAGCCGAGCGGCGGCATCCCAGCAGGCGAGGTCCACGATGGACAGCGCTCGCAGCCCGATCCCGGCCGCATGCGAGGCCAGGCTCCGGCGCCAGGCGATGGTCAGCGTCCGCTCACGGGCGTCCACCGCCGTGCCGACGTAGACCCGCGCGATGGTCTTGCGGATCTGCTCGGCCACGGTGCCATCGCGGGTCAGGGTGTAGCTGTAGCCGTCCACGCCCGCGTCCGTGCGCACCCGCACGAGGGCGAACTCGCGGGTATGCATGATCCACTCGCCGAAGATGACCGGTGCCGGCAGCTGCGCCGCGATGGTCATCACGTCCACGGCGGTGATGGTCGCCATCAGTCGGCCCCCGCGCCGCCGGCCCACGCGCCGAGGGCCATGTAGCCCCCGTCCACGCTCAGCGACTCGCCGGTGATGAAGCTCGCGGCGTCGCTGGCCAGGAACACCGCCGCGGCGCCGATGTCCGCAGGCGTCCCGATGCGGCCGATGGGATGGGACGCGCCGAAGCGCGCGATGGTCGTCGCCTCATCGCCACCCTCGGACCGGGCGATCGCCCGGACCATCTCGGAATCGATGGTGCCCGGGCAGATCGCCACGACCCGGATGCCCTCGTGGGCATAGTCCATGGCCATCGCCCGGGTCAGCGACAGGACGCCGCCCTTGCTCGCGGCGTAGGCGCCCACCCGCGGCATCGATTGCAGGCCCTGCACGCTGGCCATGTTGACGATGGCCCCGCCGCCGGCCGCCCGGATATGCGGGATCGCCGCCCGGGACATCAGGAAGATGCTCTTCAGGTTGACGTCGAGGGTCCGGTCCCAGCGCTCCTCGCTGATGTCCTCGAGGCGGGCATACCAGTCAAGCGGCGCGATCCCGGCGTTGTTGACCAGGACATCGAGTCGCCCGAAGGCGGCGATGGTCTCGGCGACCATCCGTTGCGCATCGGCCGCGACGGACACGTCGCCGACCGTGGCCATCGTCCGCCCCGTCCCCGCAGCGCTGGAGACCGCCGTCGCGCTCGCTGCGTTCGCTGCCGCCTGGCCATCGATGTCGGCGATCGCGACCGAGGCGCCGGCGTCCAGGAACGCGTCCACGATGCCCCGGCCGATGCCCATCGCGCCGCCCGTGACGAGCACCGCACGTCCGTCGAATGTGGTGGTCGGCATCGGCGTCAGTATCCGAGGTCCGCGGCTGCCGGATACCACAGGGGCACCCCGCGCAGGCCGTCCAACTGGAACGTCGTCACATGCCAGCGCCCGATGTTGGGCACCGCGATGGAGGCCAGATCCGGCCCGAAAAACGCGGCATTCGTGGGCGCCGCGATGGCCGTGCCCTCCGGATCAGCGGCCAGGAGCTCGGGTGGGCCGTCGGGTCGCCAGCGGAACACGATGTCCGGCCGATAGCAGGCGATGACCGCCGACCCATCGGTCGCGAAGGCGATGCCGTCGGGGACCGTGCCGGGCAGCTCGGCCACGACCTCGCGCGGCCCGGCCGTACCGTCGCCCTTGATCGCGAACCGGACCAGCCGGCCGGGCGTGCTCTCCACGACCCACAGCTCCGTCCCGTCCGGGCTGACCGCCAGCCCGTTCGGGAAGTCCACGGACTCGCCCGAGAACAGGGTCGTGCTGCCGTCCGGCCGGATGACGCAGAGCCGCCCGTCGCGGCCCTTCCAGGTGCCCGAGTCCGACACGTAGAACGAGCCATCGGGGCCGTACGCGCCCCAGTTGGGCGTGATGAACGGCGCCCCCTCGGGTCCCCTCGAGAGCGCCGTCCACGAGCCGTCAGCGGGGTCCAGCCGCAGGACCTCGCGGCGCACCGGGTCGCAGGCCACGATCCGTCCGGCCCCATCCGCCGCCAGGCCGAGCGTCCAGCCTCCGGTCGACGCGATCTCCGTCGCGCTCCCGTCGTCGTCGATCCGGTAGACCTGTCCCTTCTCGCCCGAGACGTGGAGGCTGCCATCGGGCGTCAGGCAGATGCCCTCGGCGTGGTCCACGCCCTCCGCGACGGAGACCAGGTCGGCGATCGGCACGCGCGGCGGGATGCCCTCGAACATGGGGCGATGCTCGCGCCGTGACAATCGATTGTCAACCCAAGGTGGCGCCACTTCAGAACGATGCGCGCCCATCTGCCCGGGGATCCGCCGAGTTCAGCAGTAGGTCCAGAAAACGAGACAGTCGGGCTCGGGATCCCATCCGACCAGCGACCGTTCCGGGATCGACAGCATGTCACCGGGCCCAAGG
>JANOTJ010000473.1:0-4226 GCA_031416295.1 Chloroflexota bacterium | reverse complement strand
GGGGCCGTCACGCCGATGTCGACTTGGTGTCTACAAGGGCTGAGACGTGTTCGGCATCAAGAGCTGGAGGACATGAACATGTTTATGAAACGCGTCATTGCCGCGGTCACCGTCGCCACACTGGGGTTTGCCGGTGTTGCGGTCGCGGGTCACGTGACCGCGGTCGATCCGGCGACAGTTCCAACCGGATTCTTGGCGGTGCATACCCGCGTCGCGGACTTCCCGGTCTCTGCGCTGGCACGGGCAGTCACACCCGACGGCGCCGAGGTCTACGTGCAGCACGTGCGGCTGGGCGCGAACGCCGCGACCGGCTGGCACACCCATCCCGGTCCGGCCATCGTGACAATCGTCGCCGGAGCGTTGACGTACGAGGATGCAGGTCGGAACACCTGCCAGCAGCAGACCTACTCAGCGGGGAACGGCTTCGTCGATTCGGGCTTCGGTCATGTCCATCGAGCAATCGCGGGGTCTGCTGGCGTGGACTTCTACGTCACGTACATCCTGCCCCCTGGTTCGGCGAATCACCTTATCCCGGCGACCCCACCAGAGGAATGCGTGCCCTAGGAGCTTAGACGAGCATCCCAGCGCATCGCGACAGCCCCGGCCCCCGGGGCTGTCGCCATTCGAATCGACGCGCCCTATGCCTTCCTGATTTAAGTATCCAACGCCAATGAGTCAGCGTCCTCCGAGGCCGCGCAAGGTCGCATACAGGTGGTATAGCTTGGTGCTCAGGCCGGAGGCCCACCGCAACCACCCCATCAATCGTCAGGCGGCGGCCATCGGCCCACGCCGAGTCGAGCGCGCTCGCGTCGAGCCTGTAGCGGATCTGTCCGATCGCAACGGTCAGGTCGCAGGCAAGGCACTATCGCCAAGGTCGTGAGGGGCGCCACATGGGCACAGTAAACGTGGACGAGGCGTACCTGGCTGCCGAACAAGTACACTAAACAATACACCTAACTCCATTGATTCTGGGCCGGCGCCGTCGTAAGTCGCGTCATGGAGCAGACGATCTCCACGGGATCCCCTCGGCGGCAGGCTGGCGCCTGCCTGGGACGGGTCTCGCGCGGCGACGGCGACACGTTCGTGGTTCTACGCCACGGCCACCCGGTCGCCTCCTGCGGCCACCACGAGCTAGGCTAGGTGTAGGGAGGCCTGCGTCCGGACCCTCCGCGCTCGCATGGCGCCTACGTCGTCCACGCCCGCTACGACCCGCGTGCGGCGAGCCTCCGGTCCATCAGAGAGCGCAACCGTTTGGCCGCGCCCCGGTCCCAGATCCACGGTTCGACCTCGAAGGCGGCGATCCGAATCGTCGGCCCGAAGCCGTAGAGTTCCGGGAGGAGGTCGGCGAGCACGTCGCGAAACGCTCGCTGTCGGTGTCGACCTCCGGCCATCGGAAACAGCGGAGGCTTCGGGGCACCCCAGCCTCCTCCAGCCGTCGGGATCCGATCGCCGCCAGCGGCAATCCACTCTTTCGTTGGAAAGCCCACGGCCAGATCCTTCGGGTACATCCGCAGCGTTATCGATCGGTAAGCGTTGAAGTGTTGACTCTCATCGACCTCGACGAACTGCCAGACGCGACCTCGACCTCCGATCAGTCCGTCCACGGTTCGAGACTCTCGCAAAGGCATCTCGGGAGGGAGCGCCAGGCCATCACTGAGCTTCGCGTACATCCGCCGAACCAAGGCCCAATGCCGACCACAGTCCACGCGGCCAGGCCGCTGCAGCCAGATCGGTGTTGGTCCGCCGTAGACACGCCGTGACGTGACCTGTTCGAGGACGTAAAGGACACGCTCCTGGAGCTCACGCGCCACTGGTGATCCTCATGCTGGTTTGGCCAACGTAACCGAACACTCGCCGAACCAGAGCGCAGGCTGGGTGGTCCGACATCCTAGAACTCGACCGCAAACCGCGGCGCGAAGGGCCGGTTCGTGACGCGAACGCCCTGGATCCGGTCGGCCCTGTAGGCGTAGATCTCGGCATCCGCAACCTTCCACGCGTAGAAGAGGAGATCGCCGGCCTGACTGCGTCGGAGCGAATAGGGCTCGACGAGCCGCGTCGTTCCCCGATAGCCAAGTTCGAGGCACAGACGGTTTCGACCCGCGAATCGGATCAGCTCGAATGGGAACCCCGCGTTCCAGGTCTCGATCATTGGCGGCGCGGCCCATGCGGATAGCGCCTCGCGGACGGGGACCGGCGACAGGACCACGACCGGCGCACCTCCGAGCCACCCGGCAACGTCACCCAGGGCAGAGACGAACTGATCGAGCGGTGGTAGCTCCGGGAGCTGGTGCGACAGCATCGGCGCCCAGTCGGCTTCGAGATCTTGCCGATGCGGAGCCGGAAGGAGACCGTCGGCCGTCAAGGGTGCCTCGATCCCCTTGAACCGACACTTTGCCTGGTACGTGTCAACGACGGCGGTCGCCTGAGGTCGCTCGGGCTCGTACCAAAACATGTTCACGACGTCGTAGAGATCGCGTGGGCGCGTTCGCTCGACAAGCGCCCTGAGCTTCTCTGCGAACAGCTCGTCGTACGAATACGAGCGAACCATCGCGCGCCCCATCGCGCTCGCGTCCGGGTATGGGTGCCAGACTGGCCGGAGGACCGATGGGCGGACGAGGACTTCGTCGGCGGTCAGGTCGAGCTTGATCCTTGGGATCGACCCCGATCGTGGCAAAGGCCCGCGGTAGGACACGCGTCCCTCGATCGAGGGTCGGCCTCGTGGGTTCTGATAGACCTCGAACCTGAACAGCTCGGGCGGAAGCTCGAGACCCGCCACACTCTGGAGGCGCTCGGCGACGCGCCGGAAGGCGGCCGCCAGGGACTCCGGGTCTGAAGGCGCTCCTTCCACGAGCGTGAAATCGAGGTCCTCAGAGAAGCGGTATGTTTCGAAGTAGCACTTCTTGAGGCAGGTCCCGCCCTTGAAAACGAAGGTGCGGCCGAGAACGGGGTCGGCGCCGATCGCCGCCAGGAGCCAGCCGAGGACATAGTCCTTCTCGACGACATCCGGGCTGAGGCCCCACTCGCCGGCGCGTTCGCGGATATCGAGCGCAGTGATCACTTACTACGCACGCTCGTCCTGGGAGATCCGGACGTTCTCGATCACCCGCCAGCGCTTGCGACGCGTGCCGGGCGCGCCAACGCCCGGATCGAGCCGGGTGTAGCCCGCTGTCAATCGATCTCGGCATGCGCTCAGAAGGTCGATCTCGGTCGGTGCGAGGCGTTCCACCAAGAAGCCAAGCCGCTTGAACACGGCTCCGTTGCCGCGGGTATTGCCGTACCGGATCAATGCGGCATCATCGCGTCGTTCGTTCCGGAGATATTCGGAAACGGTCCGGCTTGCCTCGCGGATCCCGGGTCCCAGGCGCGGGTCATCGAGCATGTCGATGACCGTGAGCGCCGGATCGGCTACCTCGACGCGGACGCCCTCGCGCCAGATGGCGACCCTTCCCTCGGGAGGGAGAGGACGGGTGACGACCAGGAATTCCGCGCCTCCCGCAGTAGGCTGACGGTCGCGGATTCGGCGGGCGGTGACAACCGACGTGACGCGATAGAGCTGTTCCGTGAGGTCCCACTGACCTGCCGCGCTCCAGCCAGTGACGTAACAGGGGTCGAAAACCGCCGCCGCGACGACCCAGGGGTCCGCCGCCGGCCGAGTACCAGCCTGGGATTCGATCAAAACTGGAACGTAGACACCCCGCGCGAGTCTCTGGAGCCAGCCGCGGCGGACCCAGGCAGAGAGAACCCAGGCGGTCTTCTGCGGGTCGAGATCCAGGACGCGAGCCGCGTCGGCGACGTGAATGGGACCCGGGATCGCGCGCACGAGCTGACCTAGGCGACCCCGGCCAACTCCGCTGATCCCGGCGGTTTTGGTGATATCCATTGACACGTTCAAGGCGCCCCGCATCACTTACTGCACATAGACTATCTCTATCTCGGCAGTCTGGCAAGCCCAAGACGGCCCCCACTACGTCACGACGGATGCAGCCCTCGCCTATGACCGGCTGATCGACCAGCCGATCACGACGATCACAGTCGTCCTGTCGCGGCGATCGGCGGGGTTTCGCGAGCCGGGGTCACGAGCCGGCGGTCGCATCTGATAGCATCCGCCCGATGCAGCTGTTCCTTGTCGCCTTCCAGCAGCCCATCCCGTTCGGGATCTCCACCGCGGTCGTCATCCTGATGCTCGGCGTGGTGCTGAAGTCGGCGCTCTCGAGCGAGGGTGGCGC
>JANOTJ010000472.1:0-5530 GCA_031416295.1 Chloroflexota bacterium | reverse complement strand
CGACCGCGTACGGCGACGGCGTAGTACGCGGCTCCGAGGATGAGCAAGGTGATCACGATCGTCTCGTATAGCGGCCACGCCGGCAGGTCCGTGAGTGGCTGTCCGAACCATTGCAGGAACGAGTTGATGAACGGGTTCCAGAAGGCGCGCCCCTCACCACCGAAGTCGCCGAAGAGCCCGGGGTCGTGCCACAGCGCAATGTTGACGATCATCACGCCGCCGTAGATAAGGGCGAGGATGTTGATGGGCATGCCCCATCGACCAAGGCTGAACCAGGCCTTCTCTCGCGGCCAGCCCCGGCGACGCGCGAGCAGGACGCCGACATTGCACATGAAGTAGCTCAGGTAGATCAGCCCAGTCGCGGCGATCGACAGGACAAAGCCGCCATACGGTCCGGTCACGAGGATGGGGATCGCCGCCAGGACGCCGACCGCGATGGCGGCGTTAGCGGGTGTCTTGAACGTCTGGTTGACCTGACCCCACACGCCGCCGAACGGCAGATGGCGGTCACGGCTCATCGAGAACATCATCCGGGTTGCCGCACCCTGGATCGCGAGCGTACATACGAACACGGACGCGAGGATGACGAGGAGATACACCTCCCCGAGGGTGATCTCGGCGACGATCTCCTGGGTCAGGCTGCCGGTGATGATCGTGGCGATCGGGAACCCGCCGGCCAATCCTTCCGCGATCGTGTCGGGGACGCTCGGGATCGCAAGGATCACCGCGGTGAGGAAGAGCACGCCGACCGCTCCCGAGATCAGGATCGATGCCAGCACGCCACGAGGCGCCTGCCGGCCCGCGTCGATGGTTTCTTCGCCGAAGGTGCCAGCCGTGTCGAAGCCGAACACGATGAAGATCGACATGTACAGGCCGAGCGCGAACGCGGGCAGGTAGTTCCCGCCCGTTGCGGCTTCAGTCCCGCCAGAGTCGAGCAGGATCGAGACCGGTTGGTTGTTGGCGAAGAACAGCAGGATCAAGGCGAACACCACCATGCCGAGGATCTCGGTGGCCACGCCGATGTTATTGAGGATCGAGAGCAACCGGACGCCATACGCGTTGATCAGCGTGGTGATCAGCAGGGTAGTAACGGCGATGAACGTATGCATGTTGCCGAGGCCGACAGGCGATGGTGAGTCGAGGAATTCCTGTCCGCCACCGGTGAACCCCGAGATCACATAGCCGACGATCACCGCGACCGCACTGACGGTCACGACCTGCGCCCAGAAGTAGAACCAGCCGGTGAACCAGCCGAGGGTCCGGTTCGACAGGCGCTTGGACCACTGGTAGATGGAGCCTGCCACCGGGAAGTGACTGGCCAGTTCGGCGAAGCTCAGGGCCACCAGGAGCTGACCTGCTATGACGACGAACCACGACAGGAAGATCGCCGATGGCCCGCCCAGGCCGATACCGACGCCGAAGTTGCCGAACGAACCGGTCGACACGCTGATGAAGCTGAACGCGATCGCGAAGTTCGACAGGAACCCAAGGGTTCGTCGCAACTCGGGTTTGATGCCCAGGGAACGCAGGTGCGCGTCGTCGCGGGCGGCGACGTCCTGGGAATCGACGGATCCTGACACGAGTCCCTCCTCCTACCACCGCACCTTCGGGTGCGAGCCTGACATCTGGGGAGTGCGCGCGGGGACGCTTGGGCTCCGGCGCGCCACTCCCTCAAACGGCACGCCTCGCGCCGGAGGATAGCACCGGGCCGGGCCACGTCAACGACGAATTTCGCGTCGCGTGACTACGGATCGAGTCGGTAGAACCGGAACGCGTCGTGCTCCGTCGGCAGGATCGTCACCGAGCCGAAGCCGGCAGCTCGCGCGTAGGCCTCCAGGGTCGCCGGGCGGATGACCGTCCCGGTCGCGACCGACGGCTGATCGACTCGCCCGTTGGGCAGGCAGGCGACGACGCTGTAGCCGTAGAACAGCCGGTCCATGCCTTCGCTCGGAGCGGTGAAGGTCGGCTCGACCCGTTCGTCGCCGATGAGTACCGCCCCACCTGGCGCGAGCAGCCGTCGCGCGGCCTGGAGGACCTCGACGGGGTTGGCCATGTCGTGCAGCGCCTCGAAGATGGTGACGAGGTCGTAGCGGCCTGCACCATCGGCGGCCGCGGCGTCCGCGTGCAGGAACGACAGCCGTTCGGTCATGCCCTCGCGCTTGGCGTGCGCCTGCGCACGCTCGATGGAGCCCCGGTCGATGTCGATGCCGTCCACGGCGATGCCCGGGAAGTGCCGGGCGATCCAGATCGAGGACCAGCCGGTACCGCAGCCGATATCGGCGACGCGGCCCTGCCCGTCGTCCAGCCGCGCGGCGATGTCCGGCAAAGCCCGGATCCAGTCGCCGACGAAGTGCTGGTACTGCGGGCGGTTGAGCGCCTCCTGGGTCTCGACGACGTCCGGTCCATAGTCGGCCCAGTCGACGCCGACGCCCGTTCGATAGGCGCCCAGGATGTCCGGCATGCGCTGGGCCGTGGCAACCACGAACCGCGACAGGGGCCCTGCCAGCCACGCGCTCTCGGCCACGAACAGGGCCTCGGCGTGCCCGGCCGGCAGCTCGAAACGGCGGTCGTCCGGCGCGGCCGCAACGTCGTCCACTCCGAGATAGCCGGCGACGGCCTGGTGTTCGAGCCACTCACGGGCGTAGCGGGCATCGATGCCGGCGCGCGCCGCGAGGTCAGGCGCCGTGGCCGGCCCGCCCTCGGCGAGGGCCGTATACAGGCCAAGCTGCAGGCCCAGGTACACGGCCTGCATGTCAAGTGCCCCGAGGGCGGCCTCACCGATCCGGGCAGCGAGCGCGTCGCGCCTGGCTTCAGCGGCGGTATCAAGCGATGTGTCGATCGTCAGATCCACGATGCGGTCCCTCTCTGTGCGGTCCAGCCGCCGGGCCGATGCGCCAGGTCGACAAACGTCGGCGCGGCGCATCTCAGTCGGCGGGGACAGCCTCGCGCAGCCCATCGGGCAGCGGGCGATGGAGCTCGACCGGCCGGATGTACGCCGCGACCATGTCCCGAGACCCATTGACCCCGAGTTCCGTGAACAGGAACGAGATCTTGCGGCTCTGGGCAGCCAGGATGTCATCCCTGGTCTCGAGGTCCCAGAGCTCGCGCTTGAACGGTCCGATGGCTTTCTTGCGGGTGGTGTACACGAATTGCTGGTCGGTCATCCCAGGCTTGCGCTCGTCCACGGCGTTGGCAAAGCACCAGGCCTCGATCTCGCGGTGCAGCGCCTCCGGGAAGGCGGCGTGCTCGTAGAGTGCGTTCTGGAACCCTGTCGCGAGGTGGATCTCGGCGGTCTCGACCGCCGGAAAGCGGTGGAACAGCTCATCGGGCAGTGTGGACGCGCCGTGCTGGACCGCACCCGCAGCGCCGTACTGGCGGGCGATCTCCCCGAGCTCCTTGAGCACATCGAAATCGAGCTTGACTTCGGCGACGCCTCCGCCCGGCAGCGGGATGCCGCCGTGGCTCGTGCCGGTCTGGACGCTGACCTTGCTGACGCCGACGGCGCCCGGCGCCCGCGCATCGAGCTCGCGGCGATAGCCGTCGAGGTACGCGCGGAGTTCGGCGACGTTCGAGTTCTGCGAGCCGACCTCGCCGATCTCGCCCCCGACGCTGACCGTCACCCCGTCCACCTCGAGCGACCGGATGAGCGCGGTCAACTCGGCCGCGCGCACGTAGTTGTCGCGCTGTTCCTCATCCACGGTCGCCCTGGAGAGGTCCACGAGGGTGGACGAGTCGATGTCGATGTTGCGGTACCCGGCATCGATGGCCAGCCGGCAGGCACGCCGGATCTCCTCGGTCATCGCCTCGGGATCGGCGGCGTACTTCCTGGCGTTGAACTGGTAGTGGTCGCCCTGAAGGAAGACCGGCTGACGCCAGCCAGCGGCGATCGCTCCGGCCAGGGCGCTGCTCGCGAAATCGATGGGCCGCTGGAACGTATACGTCTGCTCGCTCCGGGCGATCTCCAGGATGACGGTGCCCACATCGGCACGCATCGCCGCCTCGAAGATGGTCCGGGCCATGTCGAAGGTCTGGGCGCGCAGGTTGATGGCCGGGACCGTAAAACCATGGACTTCGCCCCGGGCACGGGCCGTGTACAGGTCCTGGATGCTGGCCGATGGCGCCCCCAGTTCCTGGCTGGCCTCCCAGATCAGCCACTGGGCGGCCGAGATGGTCGCATCGTCCGTGCTGAATGCCGCGGTCCAGGCGAGGTCCCGGATGGCAGTGCTCCGGAAGGCGGTCTCGTCATCGATGACCAGGCGGTCGCCCACCAGGTGCGCGGCGGGTCGGATGATCTGGAGGAGGTCGGCGGACGAGGTCGCGACGTGTGGCATCGGTCGGGGTCTCCTGGCGGGTCCGCGCGTGGCGTCGTTCGTGGCGCGTCCATGGTACGGCGGACGTCCCCCGACCGACGATGTGCCGTCGCACGCCGAGCGTTCCCACCCCATGGGGACGCGCGGTGCCACCCGGCGCCCCATCAGAACTGGGGCTTGACGACCATCAGGAAGACGATGACGACGATCATCAGCCCGAGGAACATGCCGCCGCGCTGGACCTTCTTGATCGTCGCGACGAGTTCGGGTGGGGGTCCCGCAGGCGCGCCCGCGGGGGGCGGCGCGGACGTCAGATCGATCACGTGGTGCAGCGCCGAGCGCTGCACGGTCAGCGCGTAGGTCAGGGCGATCGCGTACAGGACGATACCGATGACCAGCCAGGTCCGGTTCATGATCGAGATGTTGCCGATCAGGATGAGGGCGACCCCGGTCACGCCCTGGAAGATGGCCAGCGGATACGAGAGTGCGGTCCCGATCCGGGCGATCACGCGGGCCCCGAAGTTCGCGTGCTGGGGCTCCTTGCCGCCCATGGCCCCGATGATCGAGAACGCGTACGTCGGGCCGAATGCGAGGATCGCACCCATCACATGCAGGAACAGGACGTACGGGAACAGCCACGCCATCGCCAACCCTCCTCGCGCTGGGTCGACATCTCGGGAGCCTACCGCCAGCGTGGCGAGGATACGCGCTACGACACCCGCCGCGAGCGTCGCCCGACGAAGTCCACGAGGACGTACTCACCCAGGCGCTCCGGCGTCGCGTAGAAGGCCCGGCCGCGATTGAGTCGGGTCATCTGGTCGACGAACTCAGCGAGTGCCCGCGAACGCTCCAGCATGAACGTGTTGATGGTGATCCCGTCCTTCGTGCAGCGGCGCACCTCGCGCAGGGTCTCGCTGATCGTGCGCCGCGTCGGCGGATAGCTGAACTCGACCTGGCCGTCCTCGAAGTGGGCCGTCGGCTCGCCATCGGTGATGATCACGATCTCCTTGTTCGCGGCAGCCTGCCGGGCCAGGATCCGGCGCGCGAGGAGCAGCCCGTGCTGGAGGTTCGTGCCGTACTCGTAGCCGTGCCAGGTCAACTCGGCCAGCGCGCCCGGGCGGATCTCGCGGGCGTAGTAGGCGAACCCGATCACGCTCAGGTGATCGCGCGGGTATTGCGTACGGATGAGCGTGTCGAGCGCGATCGCGACTTTCTTGGCC
>JANOTJ010000471.1:0-14661 GCA_031416295.1 Chloroflexota bacterium | reverse complement strand
TCGCAGTCGGGGCATCGGTGCCGGCCGAGGCTGCGGTCGCCGCTGCAGCTGCAGCGGCAGCGGCCTCAGCACGAGCCGTCTTGCTCAGGGCGGCCCGGGCCTTGCCGGCCGCGGTCTGGGCGCCCTTCGCCTTGGCCGACTTGCCGGCCGCGATGCGGGCCTTGGCAGCCTTGGCTGTGGCCGCCTTGCCGGTCTGCTTGGTGATCCGTCCGGTGGTCTGGACCTGGGCGCCACCGAGAGCCGCGTTGACCTTGCGGACCAGGCGCGACTTGCGGCGCGCGGCCGCGTTCGGATGGATGGCGCCGGCCTTCGCAGCTCGATCGAGCGCGGACAGCGCCTCGGTGAGAGCGGCGGTCGCATCGACCCCTTCGACGGGGTTGGTCGCGACGGTCAGTGCCTTGGCGACGAAGGTCTTGGCGGCGCTGCGGCGCGGACCCAGGACGTCGTGGCGGCGAGCCGCCTGGCGGACACGCTTGAGTCCCGACGGGGTGCGAGCGCCCGACCAGGTGCGGGGCGTCTTGGCCAAAGGGGGAACCTCAGTGATGTGGTACGAGTGATGTGTCGGGCACCGCGGCACGAGGTGAGAGCGCCGGGCGCGGAGGCGGATAGTAGCACAGGCCGCCACGCGAGTACCCTTGGCTGGCACGCGGGCACCCCAGGCCGCATCGCGAGCCCAGCGTCCCTCGCTCGCCTCGGTGAAGGCCCGAGTGGCGGCCCTCGGCTGGCACCTCCGGGGCATGATCGCGACCATCGCTCGCGAGACCCACGACGCGGCCACGATCGATCGACTCACCCAGGTCGCCAACCGCGGGTCCATGCTCACGACCCTCGACCAGGAGGTCGAGCGAGCGGTCCGCCAAGGAGGTCGTGAATCTGTTCGTGCGACGTTTCAGCGACCGACAGCCAGTCCCTGACCTCACGCTGGCTACGCCCATCAAGGCGGAGGCCGTGATCGGCGTCCAGGCTCTCCGACACATCACCGCCTGACGACTCGCGGCCCCCGTCGCCGGGCTGAGGCGCCACACTAGCGGCCGTGATTGCCATCCTCGGTGGCCTGGGCGCCGCCTTCCTGTGGGCTGCCGCCACCCTCGCTTCGTCCCGCTCGAGCCGGATGATCGGGAGTCGTGTGGTGCTCGCCTGGATCATGATCGTGGGGACGGCGGTCGGGCTGCCCCTGGCGCTCGCGACCGGAGTGCCGAGGAACGTCGGACCGGACGCCCTCGCCTTACTGCTTGTGGCCGGGGCCTGCTACTCGGGCGGCCTGTACGCCACGTATCGCGCCCTGACCGTCGGCAAGGTCTCCATCGTCGCCCCGATCGTCGCCACGGAAGGTGCGATCGCCGCGGTCTTCGCGATCCTGCTCGGCGACGCGCTGGCCCTGGCGTCGATCGCCGTGCTGGCCGTCATCGCGGTCGGGGTCGTCCTGTCATCGATGGAGCCCGCCCGTCCTGATGTCCCCGCCGGCGACATCGAGCTCACGGCCGATGCGCTGGACGGACCCGCCGCGCCGCCCGGCTCATTCGCCGCCTCGGCCGTGCCGGCGCGCATCGACACCCGCCAGGCCGTGCTGCTGTCCGTGGCCGCCGCCGTCATCTTCGGGGTCGGACTCGTGGCCTCGGGCAAGGCGGCGCTCCTCGTCGCGCCGATCTGGGTCTCGCTGTCATCGCGGTTCGTCGGCCTGATCCTCGTCGCGCTGCCGCTCCTTCTCCAGCGCCGACTGACCGTCACCCGCGTCGCGCTGCCGCTCGTGCTCCTGTCCGGGACGGCCGAGATCCTGGGATCGACCCTCTCGGCGTGGGGAGCCATCGACAGCATCGCCATCGTGGCTGTCCTCGGCTCGCAATTCGCGGCCATCGCCGCCGTGGCGGCGTTCGTGCTCTTCGGCGAGCGCCTGTCAAGACTCCAGACGGCCGGCGTGGCGACCATCGTGATCGGGGTGACGGCCCTCGCCGTGACCCAGGCCTGACTGCCGTTCGACGGGGTGGCTGCCGGCTCGCAAGCCGCGCCGCCCCTCGCCCCGCCCCGCAGCGCACCTCCGCTGCGGCACGTCGCCAGCCATCCGCGCAAGCCCGTCCCCGCGCGGCGCAAGCCTCAGATGCACTTTCGGCACAGCCGTGCACGATCGCTCGCCCAGATCGACACGGATGTCAGTGTGGGGATCGATCCACGAGGCGTTCGTCGCGAATGTGCATCTACGGCTTGCGCGCTCGGGGGAAAGGGCCGAGGACAAACGCGACCGATGCGCCGCGGGCTTGGGGGGGCCGCAGATCGGCGCCGCGGATGCGCCGGGGCGCGGCTGTGCCGCGGGCGCGGCTGTGCCGCGGGCGCGGCCGTTTGGCTGGGGCGGATCGGGCGCACGATGACCTGCAGCGCACGCGAAAGCGCCCGAAGGAACTGTGGGAGGACCGGCCGGTCGACTCGACGCGGCTCCGAACAAGTCCGGAGTCTCGTCGCGCCTCCCTGGTGCCTCGCTCGCTGGCCTTGCGACCCTCGAACCTGGCTCCCGGGCCCGTCCCGTCGATCACTCGTCGGGCCGGTCTGGCGGTTCGCACTGCCCCTTCGGGCAAGATGAAATGTAGCCGCCGGGGGTATGCGGCCACAACGGCCTTATCCACGAATGCGCGGCGGATGGCGACCAAGTTATCCCCGACCTTTCCACCGATGTGGACGGTCTGTGGACATCCGTCCCTGGACGGTGTCGCCATACTTGGGCCATCAGTGGCAGATACCCATAGATACGCACGGGAGGCGACATCATGCGGGCGTTCCTTACCCGGCTCGTGACGTGGCAGGATGGCTGGGCGAAGCCCTTCGGCGAGTTCAATCACCGCTGGCTGAGCGCGCTGTTCCGGCCGATCCGACCGGTCAAGGATGTGCTCAACGGCACATGGCTCGGGCATCCTCTCCATCCGGCCGTCACGGATGTCCCGATCGGAGCCTTCGTGGTCGCGCTTGTGCTCGATGTCGCCGGTCAGGGCCAAGCCGCGTTCCTCGCGATGATCGTGGGCCAGGTCACGTTCCTGGCCGCGTCGTTCACGGGACTGGCCGACTACTCCGATACCGATGGGACCGCACGAACGCGGGCGACCGTCCATGGCACGCTCATGGTCGTTGCGGGCGCCCTGACCGCTGTGTCGCTCGTCCTCCGGAACGGCGGCAGCGCTGAGGGGACGGCTCCGACCGTGCTCCTCGTCGTCGGTCTGCTGATCATGACCGGCGGCGCGTATGTCGGCGGCGACGTCGTCTTCGCCCTGGGCAACATGGTCAGCCGCCACGCCTTCCGCGGTGCCGGCACGAAATGGATCCGGCTCGACACCGGGGACTTGCCGGACCTCGCCACCCTGCCGGAGGCGACGCCACGCAAGGTGCGGGCCGGGATCAACGACCTCGTGGTCGTCCGGTTCGGCGATACGATCCATGCATTGCATGCCGTGTGCGCGCATGCCGGTGGGCCGCTCGACCAGGGGATCGTGACGCCTGATGGCTGCCTGGAGTGTCCGTGGCACGGCGCTCGCTACCGTCTGGCTGACGGGGCGCTCCGACGAGGACCATCCGTGTACGACCAGCCCGCATACGAGATCCGCGCCGCACAAGGCGGCGGCTACGAGGTCCGGCGGGCGGCCTCGCGGGCGGCCTCGCGGGCGGCCTCATAGACCGCGAGGGCACGCGCGCGCGCCTGCCCGTGGTCCACGATCGGGCCCGGGTAGTCCGTGCCGATGCGGCACCCGGCGGCGACCTGCTCGTCGGGCGTCATCTCCCAGGGCGCGTGGATGCGCGCCGTCGGCACGGACCGGAGTTCCGGCACCCAGCGCCGCACATACGTACCCTCGGGGTCGAAGCGGCGGCCCTGGAGGATCGGGTTGAAGATGCGGAAGTAGGGCTGCGGGTCCGTGCCGGTGGACGCCGACCACTGCCAGCCACCGTTATTCGAGGCGACGTCGCCGTCCACGAGCTCGCGCATGAAGTGCGCCTCGCCCGCCCGCCAGTCGATAAGCAGGTCCTTGGTCAGGAACGACGCGCTGATCATCCGGGCACGGTTGTGCATCCAGCCTGAGGCGGCGAGCTGGCGCATCCCGGCGTCCACGATCGGGTAGCCGGTCCGACCGTCACGCCAGGCCGCCAATGCCAGCCCGTCGTCCGACCAGGGCAGGTGTTCGAACTCGGCGCGATAGGCGTGCCGGAGGACGGTCGGTCGATGGAACAGCACGTGCGCATAGAACTCGCGCCAGACGACCTCGTTGGTGAAGACCCGCCGACCCTCGCCAGCTCCGCTCACCCGCTCGACGACCTCGAGCGGCGACAGGAGGCCAAAGCGCAGGTCGGCCGAGAGCCGGGAGGTGCCCTCCAGATCGTCCAGCCGGTCGCGGCTGGCGGCGTACCCGTCCACGCCGCGAGCCAGCCAGCGCTCCAGTCGAGCGCGTGCCGCGGCTTCCGACGGCTCGGGTAGCAGGGTTCGATCCGCCGTCGAGCCGTCGCCAAGGTGCAGGTCGGCGAGCGATGGGATCGGCCCCAGATCGAGATCGATGTCAGGGAGCGCCGGCAGCCCGGTCGGGGCGGCGATGATCGCCCGGCGCTCACGCCCCTCCCAGGCGCGCCGGAATGGGGAATAGACGCTGAAGGGCGTGCCTTTGCCCGTGGCCAGCTCGTCCGGCTCGTGGACAAGGACGCCTCGTTTCGCGTGAAAGAGGACTCCGTCCGCAGCGAGTGCGGCTGCGACGGCCCGGTCTCGGGCGCGGCCGTACGGTGCGTGATCGCGGGACACGACCACGTCGCCGGCACCCGATTCGCGCGCCATCGCGGGCACCACCTTACGCGCGTCGCCGATGCGCACGACGAGGTCCGAACCCACCGCGCGCAAGGCCGCCCGGAGCGACGCCACCGCCTCGAGCATGAACCAGAGCCGGGTCGGCGAGGCGAAGCGGCCGGCGACGAGCGCCGGGTCGACGATGAACAAGGGCAGGAGCCGGTCGTGGTCGGCGGCGGCCGACGCAAGGGCCGGCTGATCATGGAGGCGGAGATCGCGGCGGAACCACAGGATCGCCGTCGAGGGGTTCGTAGGCATCACCGTCCTGTTCGCACGAGAGGCAACCACGGACGGGCGGCAGTGGAGCATCATCGGCGGATGGTGCAGGTCAGGCTTCCCGATCCCTCGGTCGTGCTCATGGTCGGACCGGCCGGATCCGGCAAGTCCACGCTCGCTTCGCGGCTGTTCTCCCCCGACGAGATCTTGTCCTCGGATGCGTTCCGGGCCGCCATCGCCGGCGACCCGCGCGATCAACGGGCGACGGGCGCCGCGTTCCGCGCCATCGGTCGGACGCTCGAGCGCCGGCTCGCCGCCGGTCGACTGACGGTCATCGATGCGACCAACGTGCGTGCCGCCGACCGGCGACCATGGCTCGCGGCGGCGCGTCGGCATGGCCTGACCGCCATGGCGATCGTCCTGGATCTGCCCGCGGACGTCGTCATGGCCCAGGACGCTGGTCGCGACCGCGTCGTCGGAGCGGAGATCGTCGAGCGTCACCGTGCGGCGCTCCGCCGGACGCTGGACCGCGCTGAACTCGGACGGGAGGGCGTGGATCCGGTCGTCGTACTGCGGACGACGGACGAAGCGCGGGCACTCACGCTGGCGAGGACCCGGGTGTGAGCATGACAAGAGGCGCATACGCGCACCAGCGCCTCCTCGATCAGTCGGAGGACGTGACCAGGCCGAAGGCGCGTGCCCGGACCTCGACCCACACGCCGTTGCGCATGTACACGTCGTCCGAGACGATCGCGATGGCTTCCGCGCCGTCGCTTGCGCGCACCAGGATGACCGAGGCCGAGACATCCACGAAGGCGCCCGCCTCGACGTACACGCCGGCTGCTCGGCGGCGCATGATCCCGGCCAGGTGCTCGGCCCGAAACGGGGTGCGCGTCTGCGCGGCGTCCGGGGCATAGGTCGCTTCGACCAGCCAGATCGGCTCGATGGCGGTGGTCGGTGCGGCCGTCAGGTCGGTCGTCGGCTCGATGGCGAAGGAGGGGGCGGTCGTCGGGTCGGTCGTCGGGTCGGTCATCGCGGGAAGTCTACGCGGAGCCGATGCCGATCAGCGCGATGGCTGCGGCAGCGAAGGCGATGCCGACGACGTGCTCGCGGGTGACCCGTTCACGCAGGATCAGCGCGGCCAGGATGACCGTGGTGACCGGGTACAACGAAGAGAGCATGGACGCGACGGCCAGCGCGCCGCTCTGGACGCCGAGCAGGTAGAACGAGTTGCCGGCCATGTCCAGGACGCCGACGCCGAGGACGAGCGGGATGGTCGCCCGAGGCAGGCGCCACGAGGAGCGGGTGACCAGGATGACCACGATGACGAGCACCGCCTGCACGCCGCGGATGACGGTCAGTGAGCTGAACACGAACCCATCCCCGATCTGCGCGATGACCACGCCGAACAGGCCGATGGCAATGCCGGCCACGAGGGCCTCGGCAAGGCCGGCCCGACCGCCGCCATCATCGGCGACACGAGACACAAGGACGACTGCGGTGATCGCGACGGCGATCCCGGCGAGGACCGGCGGCTTCGGCGTGCCTTCGAGGATCACGCCCGCGCCGACCGGGATGATCGCGGCAAGGACACCGGTGATGGGCGCCACGATGCCCATCCGCCCGACGGCGAGCGCCCGATACAGCGCCGTGATGCCGACACCACCGAGCAACCCGGCGATCACGCACAGGACGAGATCCTGGCCACCCGGGAACGCCTCCTCGCGACCGATCGCGATCGTGAACGTGAGAGCCATCCCGACGAGTTGCGAGAGGAGGACCACGGCGAAGACCGGCGCACGACGACTGGCCAGGCCCCCGCCAAAATCGCCGGCACCCCAGGCCAGCGCCGCGGCCAGCCCGAAGATGATCGTCGCCGTGCCGGCCGGGATCGAGTCGATCAGGCGGCGCCCTCGACCGCGCTGCTCTCCGGGGTCGCCAGCGCCGGATCCGCGACGCCGCTGTCGACGGCGGTCGGGCCAGGCAGCTCGACCACGGCGTCGGCGGCCGCGTCGTAGCGATCGGAGGTCGTCAGGTAGATGATCTGGAAGTCTGCGGCGACGCGCTTGAGCAGGGCCAGAGCCCGCACCGCGCGCGTGTCGTCCAGGGTCACGAACGGGTCATCGAAGACCAGCGGCGGGCGCCGATCGCCGGTCACGAGCCGGACCAGCCCGAGTCGCGCGGCGAGGTACACGAGGTCCAGCGTGCCTTGGCTCAGTGACCCGACCGGCACCCAGTCACCTCGCTCAGGTGCGTAGACATCGATATCGAGCGACTTGTCGTCCACCCGGACGCGCCGATAGCGCCCGCCGGTCACGGCCGCGACATCGCGCACCATGTGGCCCTCCAGGTACCGGGTGGCCGTCTTCATCGTGGCCACCTCGGCCCGCTCGATGGACCGGAGGGTGCCGTCCAGGACGCGCTGGCGTCGCTGGAGCTGGGCCAGCTGCTCGCGCCAGGTCACCAGGCGCTCGGCCTGTCCGGCGACCTGCTCGGCATCGACGGCGTTGGCCTCGACCCGTGCCCGGGCGTTGGCCTCGTCGTCGCGGGCCCGCTCCAGGGCGCCTTCCTGGTCGCGGACCTCGACCTCGAGACGCTCGCGGGCACGTGGTTCCTTGGCGATCGGCCCGAGCGCCTCCAGGGCGCTCGACTTCTGTTCGATCTCGAGAGCGGCGGCATCGCGCATGGCGGGCAGCGTCTCGCGCGGCTCCTTGCCGACCAGGCCGTCGAGCTGCGCGCCGAGCTTGTCCATGCGCGACACATGGGCCTCCTCGCTCGCGAGCAGGGCCTCCGCGGCAGGCAGGTCCGTGAGCCCGAGTGATCCGAGTTGTTGTTCCGTATCGGCTTCGGCCTGCTTGAGCTCGGCCTCCATCTCGGAGCGTCCGCGCAGCCGTCGATCGATCTCCACGTCACGAAGCTGGCCTTGCATGCTGTAGCGACGGCGCAGCCAGACGGCGACGGCCGCCAGGACGAGCCCGATCGCGGCGATGCCGGCCCCGACGAACCCGGGTGCCGCGCCGAAGTCCGCGACGTCAAGCGTACGCACGGCGAATGAGCCGACGGCGACCAGCAGGCCGACCACGACGAGCACCATCGCCCAGCGCGACAGCGGCCGCCAGGTGGGCTCCGGGGCGACCTCGAACTGGACCTCGACCTCACCGGCGAGGGCTGCCCGCAGCTCGCGGACACGACCGTCCAGCGAACGCAGGCGCTCGACGCTCTGGCGGATCACCGACAACGGATTCGGCGACGGATGCGACCCGGCCATGCCCTCGAGCTCGGCCGAGACGTCCACGGCTTCGCGGAATCGGTCGTAGCGTTGCCGAGCGGTTACCCGTTCCGCCTCGAGCCGCTCGGCCTGGCGGGCCTTCTCCAGCATGCTCCGGCGCTCGGACAGGGAGGTCTCGGCGTCCGTCCGCCGCTCGCGCGCACCCGACAGCGAATCGCGGTCGCGCTCCAGCTGCGAGAGGGCCAGCTCGCCCTGCTCCAGGGCGGCCATGGCCTGGCCGACCGCCCCTTCGGCGACCTTGAGTCGTCCCGGATTCTTGTCGCCCTTGGTGGTCAGGTCGTGGAGCGCCGCCTCGAGCTTCTTCTTGGCCCTCCCGGTCCCCCGGTCCGCGCCACTGATGCTCGCCTGGAGACGGTCGCGCAACGCGGACTCGTCACGGGCGAGGTCGCTCAGTTCGTGGTGACGGACCGACGCGGTCGATCGGAAGAACGGTTCGGTCGGGATCCCGGTCAGCTCGGCCAGGACCTGGTCGGCGAGGGTCGGATCGGTCACGGCCCAGCCGTCGTAGTCGAGACGGACCGTGCCCTTCTGGCCGGCGAACGACTTCTCGAGCTTGCCGTGCGCGATGCGACCCTCGTCCTCGTCCTGGTCGAACTCGATGGCCACCCATGGCCGGGCGCCATCGTCCGCATCCCACGGCCGGAGCCCGTCAAGTTCCGCCGCAGCGCTCGTGACCCGGCGGGTGAGGGCAAGCTCGATGGCCCGCTGGATCGTCGTCTTGCCGGCCTCGTTCGGTCCGCGCACGACGGTCACGCCCGGGGCAAGGTCGATGTCAAGCTCACGGAACCGGCGCAGGTCGCGGACCTGGAGGCGGCGGATTCTCACAGCGAGACCTCGTGACCGGCCAGCAGCAGGCGCCCCAGCCGAAGCGCATCGCGCAGCTCGGCGGCCTCGCTCGATACGGGATCGGCGGCCTCGAGCTCGGCGATGCGGACCTCGAGATCGCGGATGAACGCGCCGGCGATGGTGTCCGGCGGGGGGAACGCGCCCTCGGTCAGGGCGGGCATGGAGACATCGCGGACGCGCACCTTGAGGAACGATGGGGCCAGGGCGGCCTCGATCTCGTCGATATCGAGGTCCAGCTCGTCGGGACGCACCCCGGTCAGGCGCACGTCGAGGACGAGGTCCGGATCGGCCAGGCCTTTGAGCGACGCGAGGAGGGCCGGCTGCGAGGCTACGGTGGCGGCGTCCAGGACCTGCTTCTCGAAGCGGGTCCGGCCGACCTGCCGCTCGCTGACCGACACGGTCCGCTGGCCAGCTCGCTGGTCGAGATCCACGAGCAGGACCTTGCCGGCCCGGTCCTGGTCCAGAGCGACGGGCTCAGGCGCGCCCGCGTAGGCGTACGTGACGCCGCCGGCCTTGCCCTGCTGCGCCGAGTGCCAGTGCCCGAGGGCGAGGTAGTCGAGATGCGTGGCGGCGATCTCATCAGTCGTGATCACCACATCGTCGCGGTCCGTCTTGCCCGGGATGGCGATCGAGCCGTGGACGAGGCCGATCCGCCAGGTCGCCGACAGCGCGTCCGGGGCGGTCGCGTCCAGGCCCCTGAGCGGACTCTGGGGCGCCCGTTTCGTGGCGAAGACCGGTCCGTGCACGACCGTATCGCACGCTGTGAGGTGGATCGCCGTGAGGTCCGGGGTCAGCACGGTCACGAGATCGTCGTCCGGGGTGCTGCCGCTGAGGGCCTTGAGGTCGTAGGCGCGGTAGATGGATGAGCGCTCGTACGAGTCGTGGGTGCCCGGGATGATGACCGAGCGGATCCTGGCCTCGGCCAGCCGCTCGAGCTGGGCCGCGACCCGTTCCACGGAGCGGCGCGGCTGGACATTGCTGTCGAACAGATCGCCGGCGATGAGGACCAGGTCGACCTTTTCTGCAAGGGCGAGGTCGACGGTCGCCACGAACGCCGCGAACTGGCGCTCACGTTGAGCGGCGGCCTGGTCGCCAAGATCGTCGTGGCGGGCGCCGAGATGGACGTCTGCCGTATGGATGAGGCGTAGCATGCGGGCGAGGCGGCCTCCTGGGTGATCGAGGTAGGACGGACCCATCCGGGTTCGGCCGGGCCGCCCACCCCGATCCGCCGCCCTGGGCGACCGATCGGATCAGCGCGAGCGAGGCGCCCCCATGACTCCTCGCTCGCCGTCCCGGATCGTCGCCGACCATTGTGACAGGTACGTTGTCACGACCGCCAGTCGCCAGCTCGCCTGGACGGCTCGATTCGGCGAGCCGTCCTATCATGCCCACGACAAACGAACCGGTGCGCCCCGCAGACAGGGACCACACATCGGCACCTGGGCGCGCGGGCCCGGCTCTCCTCGCCAGACCTCGCATTCCCGTCCGCCGATGCGGTCGCCCTCCGCGGCGCACTCGAGATGGCTACGCGCGTCCGGAGGAGCACTCGTGATCTACGTCGATCGTGACATGACCTGTGTCGATTGCGGGGTGATCTTCATCCACTCCGCCGCCGATCAGGAGTACTACGTCCAGAAGGGCTTTGCCAGCGACCCCAAGCGCTGCACCAGCTGCCGGGCCAGTCGACGCGCCGTGCGCGACGGCGGAACGGATGTCCGCGACATCGGCGGACCCCGCGGCTACGAGCGCGGCGACGACCGCGGCTCACGCGAGTATTTCGCCGTGGTCTGCTCGTCGTGCGGCAATCAGGCCCAGGTCCCGTTCCAGCCTCGGATGGATCGACCGGTCTATTGCTCCGATTGCTTCCGGAACATCCGCCCCGACTGACCGCGGGCGCCTCGCGGCCGACCGACCGGCGACACCTAGATCCGAAAGACATCCCCGGCGCGGAACCGTTCCCGGTGGCGGCCGCGCCAGATCGTGACCCGCGCCGCGCCATGGACCTGCCATGACCCGTCGCGGCCGACGACCGCGGTCTGTTCGTCGATGCCGAGCACGACCGAGCCCCGCGGAGCCTGGAGCGCGATGAGCGCCGACAGCGGCTCGGGCCACGCGTCGTAGTGGGGCACGACCGAGACCCCGTTTACGAAGCCAAGCGCGCGTCCCCAGCGCAGCGGCCAGGGCAGCAGCCGGAACCGGAAGTCGAAGGCGTGTCCGGCCAGGACCATCGCGCCAGCCGAGCAGCCGGCCAGCACGGCCCCGCGCTCGTGCGCCTCGAGGAGGGCCACGCCCACGGCGGTGTCGCGCAACGTCTCGAGCAGGAACGCCGGTTTGCCGCCTGACACATAGATCAGGTCCGCTTCGCCGACCGCCTGGGCGGCCGATGGGTCATCGGCGCCGGCACGATCGCGAACGAGCACGGGCTCGACTTCCGCGCCAAGGCCCGCGAAGTGGGCGACGCCCATGGCGGACCAGCGCTGGAAGACGTCCTCGCCGTCCGGATACGCGGCAGTCGGCAAGATCGCGACGCGCGGCCGGTCACGGCCCGTGGACGCCAGCAGCCCGACATCGAACTCGGCCATCATCGGAAGGAACTCACCTGCCCCGACAAGGGCCACGGGTCCGGACATATCCGGGAGTCTATCTGCGACACTGCCGACGTGACGCAGCGCCAACGCTGGACGCTCCTCGCCACGATCATCGGGTCGGGTGGCGACGGCCATCGGGGCGCCCGTCATCGACTACGTGCGCCTGAACATCGTCGCCCGCCTCAGGCCGACGGCGGGATCTCGATCGAGGTGATGGTCAGGGTCGGGCCGCCGGCCGCATCGGCATCGATCGTCCCGGCCACGAGCACGGTTCCCCAGAGCGCCTTCGTCAGGCCTGGATCGCTGGTCCGATCGAGGCGGTTCACGACGTCGGCGGGGATCTCGCCGAGGATCTTCAACGAGGGGCCACCGCACTGCGGCGGATAGGACTCCAGCAATGCGCCGCACAGGCGAGCGACCCCATCCTGGGCGACGAGGTTGCCGATGACGCGAACCGCCTTGCCATCGTGCTCGCCGATCGAGGCGACCAGGGCGTCGAGTCCGAGGTCGAGCGCTGCCGCGGGCGGCGCAGACGCAGCGGGCGGTGCCGAACCCGGGGGAGTGGATGACGCGGCGGGGCCGCCACAGGCGGCGAAGATGAGGGCAAGAGCGACGACCGAGACGACGGCCGTGGTCGCCTTGATCGGGGTCAGGATGTCCATGGCTTGGTCTCCAGGGGGTTCCGTGCTCGGGCTGGTCCCCCGTTGACGCGAGCCTCCGGATGGCGGTTCCGGGTAGCGGCCTCAGTCGCGGACGCGGAACGCGCCGCCGTGGCCCGGGATCACGATGTCGGCGACCGCCAGGACGCGGGCTCGCCCGGCCTCGATGGCCGCCTGGTCGTCACCCAGCGGATCGATCCCCGGTGAGCGGTCCGCGCGCCACCACAGGTGGGTCAGGGCATAGACGGCATCGTCGGCCTGGACCACGAGCGTGGCGTCCTCGGCCGTGTGCCCGGGCGTCACCCAGAGCTGGCTGTTCGGGGCCAGTCGATAGCCGTCGCCCTCGTGATCGAGCCACAGGTCGTCGCGGTAGCGCGCCCAGAAGTCGACCACCTCGGCGTTCGGGAAGAGGGCGATGTTCACGGTGTGGTCGGGGTGGTGATGGCTGAGGAAGACGTGCGTGACGGCGTCGGGTGCGACCCCGAGGTCGCGCAGCGGGTCGAGGATGAGCGCACGACTGGCGACCATGCCCGGGTCCACGACGATCAGGGCGTCGCCGTCGCGGACGAGCGCGATCGAGGACCCGACGCGGTCGTTGGCGTAGCCAGCGTGGAGGAGGTGGACCGTCGCCATGGCTGCGATGCTACGCCGTCGCGCCGTGCGGGATGTCGCCGGCCCACGGGGCGTGCCGATGCCAGACTCCCCTCGACCACTCACCACCCGCCGCCCGGAGGCCCTGATGCCCGTCGATCGCCCCGCCGACCTCGTGCTGCTCGGTGGTCGCGTGGCCACCATGGACGCCGCCCGTTCGTTCACGAGCGCCCTGGCCGTGCAGGCCGGCCGGATCGTGGCGGTCGGACCGGACGCCGACGTGCGCCCGCACATCGGTCCATCGACGCGGGTCATCGAGCTCCGCGGCCGCACGCTGACACCCGGCTTCCAGGACGCGCACGTCCATCCCGTCCACGGCGGGCTTGCCCGGATGCGCTGCGAGCTCCACGACACGCGCGGACGGGAGGCCTATCTCGCGGTCATCGGCGAGTACGCCAGGACCCACCCCGACGAGGCCTGGATCCGCGGTGGCGGCTGGTACATGGATGACTTCCCGGGGGGCACGCCGCGGCGCGAGGACCTGGACGCGATCGTCCCGGATCGACCGGTCCTGCTCACGAATCGCGACGGACATGGCGCCTGGGCCAACAGTCGGGCCCTGGAGCTCGCCGCTGTCAGTGCCGCCACCTCGGACCCCGCCGACGGGCGCATCGAACGCGACCCGGACGGTTCGCCGACGGGCACCCTCCACGAGGGTGCCATCGACCTCGTCGGACGGTTCGAGCCGGATGACACTCCTTCCGACCTCGAGGCGGCGCTGCGTCTCGGCCAGGCCTACCTGCACTCCCTGGGGATCACCGCCTGGCAGGACGCCATCGTGCGCCCGGAGACGGAGGAACGCGCCTACGTCGCCCTCGCCTCGCGCGGCGAACTGACCGCCCGGGTCATCGGGGCGATGTGGTGGGAACGGTCGCGCGGCGGCGAGCAGATCGATGAGTTCGTCGAGCGCCGACGGGTGACCTCGATCGGGCGCTACCAGGCGACGAGCGTGAAGCTGATGATGGACGGGGTCCTGGAGAACTACACCGGGGCGATGCTCGAGCCGTATCTGGACGCGGACGGGCGCGTGACGGACAACCGGGGCCTGCTCCAGATCGATCCCGCCGGGCTCGCCACCTGGGTCCCGGCGCTCGATGCGCTCGGATTCCAGGCGCACTTCCACGCCATCGGCGACGGCGCGGTGCGGGCATCGCTGGATGCGGTGGCGGCAGCGCGGGCGGCGAACGGCCCCTCCGACACGCGTCCCCACATCGCCCACATCCAGGTCATCCACCCCGACGACATCATTCGGTTCCAGGAGCTCGACGTGGCCGCCAATGCGCAACCGTACTGGGCCTGCCACGAGGGCCAGATGGACAACCTGACGATCCCGTTCCTGGGCGAACGCTGGCGCTGGCAGTACCCGTTCCGCTCACTGCGAGCCGCCGGCGCGGTCCTCGCGATGGGCTCCGATTGGAGCGTCTCGACGCCGGATCCGATGCTCGAGATGGAGCTCGCCGTGGAGCGCATCGCGGACGACAGCCGGGGCCTGAAGGAGGCCTTCCTGCCGGACCAACGGATCGACCTTGTCGACGCGCTGGCGGCGTTCACGGCAGGCTCCGCGTACGTCAACCACCTCGACGACGTGACCGGCACGCTCGAGGTCGG